>NZ_JAUBPB010000018.1:102656-107496 GCF_036700545.1 Microcoleus sp. SVA1B4 | reverse complement strand
CGTCCCGCCCGTCCTTTTTGGCCGGGCGGGACGCCCATCCCACTTTCAAGAGTGGAAGTTATTTAATTCTCATTCCTAATAAGGTAGGGGCGGGTTAACAAAAAATATCTGCTCATAATTGACAATCTCAAAAACCCGCCCTTTTAATCGCGGTAACTCGATCGGACACGATCTCAAATCGTTATCAAAGCAGATTTCGTGTCATGTAAGGTGCGTGACTTTCCAGCATCTCGCTGTTAATTGAGGAACTAAAAAGTCACGCACCCTAACGAGTATAGATAAACCCGCCCTTATTAATTCAGCAATTGTAGAATCCGCTGAAGCGGAATTTCCGCGAAATCTAAGCGGTAATTGAGTTCGTAGGCTAGCTCGGCAACCGCTTTTTCCAAAATGTAAGCATCCAGCAAAACTTGTAGTTCCGGTATAGATTTGGGCAAGAAACTTGCATCGGCTGCAGTCGCCAAATAACTCTTGACAAAAGTGAGGCTGACCCAGCGGTGCCAAACGTTCGCCCACTGCTGCATCTCCGGGAGATTTTCAGGGCGAATCATGCCACTTTCTACTTCATTGCGGAGTGCCAAAGTAACAGCGTAACTTATAGATTGCAGCATTCCCGCAACATCTCGCAGGGGCGACCTCTTCATCCGCCGCTCGCTTAAGGGTCGATCGCGTTCTCCTCCGAAATCAATAATTACGAAGTCTTTGCCTGTATAAAGAACTTGCCCGAAATGAAAGTCCCCGTGACAGCGAATTCTATCGGCGGTGATTCTCAAGTTCAAAATAGACTTGAAACGTTCCATGATCAACTCTTCGCGGTTGAGGAGCTTTTGCGCCGATTTTTGTATTTCTGGTGGCAGTTTAGACAGCCGTTTTTTCAGATCCAGCAAAGTTCTTCCCGCCAGATTTCTCATGTGTTGATAGATGGAACGCTGGTAAAAGGAGGTGAAGTTTTCTGGGGCAAAAGCGGGATTTTCTGTGTCAGAAGCTAAAGCCAGGTGAAGTTCGGCTGTCCGCTGACCTAAAAGTTCGGCTGATGCTAAGTAAGAGCCGATGAGTTCGCGAGCTAATTCTGGAATTTCTAGCGATAAATCGGCTACTAGCGAGTTTTGCTGCCGCTGGGTTTGTCCGGTCAAAGCGTTCGGCAAATAATTTTCGGGGGCAGTAGATAAATTATCGCTGGAATGCTTTGCTTCTACTGTCATTACTTGCTCGAAATAGTCGCGCAGTGTGTCTAATGTATAAGACCAAGCATCTACGCTGTCGGGGATTAATTTTTGTAGGATTCCGACTGTAAGGACTTGTTTGGCTGGTGTGTGATATTCCAATGCTCCGGTAATTGGAGCGTAATGTTGGATCGAGTTGCGCTCTGTTAAAAAGCGTCCGATTTCTAATTCAGGGTTAATACCTTCCTCGACTTTTCGCAATATTTTCAGGACGAAGCGGTCGCCGTAACCTGCAGATGTATTGCTTTGTTCTTTTTTGAACAGGTGAGGTTCGAGCTGCGCTAACTCTTCTTCTGATTTGAATGCACTGTCGGCAATTCCTAGCAGTTGACCTGCAACACCTCTGTAACTGCGAGAATTGGCGATCGCCCCCAGCAGTGCGCTCAGAAAACCTTTCTCCCCAGCAGCATCAAATAGTACCCCGATTTCCTTTTTGGTTTCTGGGAAGTGCAGGCGCGCGATCGCCCGATCGTCCACATCGCCTTTAATCTCTTCCCACCCTAAAGGCAAAACGTAAGTTTCCGGCATACCTTCAGTATAATTCAACTGCAAAAACAGAATGTAAACTTGAGATTCCTCTCCCGCGCTATCTTTACATTCAATCGGTAAAACATCACTTATTTCTAAAGATTGAATTGTCCGATCTGAACCGCTAAACCAGCGATTCCGCCGCAAGTATCCCGGCAAAAGATTAAGCAGCATATCGCTTAACTGACTTGTAGCAAAAGCAGTTTTCCAATTACCTATGACCGCCAAAGTAGGCAAGTCTGTGGGAACACCGTGCAGCGAAAAATCTTCGTGTTTAACAGTAAGAGTAAACCAGTAAAACGTGTGAGGACTCAAGCACAAAAAGTAAGGCGAATCGCCAACAGCAGGAAACTCCGTGCGGCCGAAAATCTCCACCGGAACAGCACCTTTAAAGGGCGCCAGGTCTAATTCTGCCGTCTGGACGAAGCGCGACAAATTAGCCACTACGAGGATGTGTTCGTCTTGATAAGTGCGTACAAAAGCTAAAACTTTGCGGTTTTCCGGGTACAGAAACTCGCAAGTTCCGCGACCGAATGCTTGGAAACGCTGCCTAATTGCAATCAGGCGTTTCATCCACCACCAAAGAGAACTCGGATTCGCCCGCTGCGCGTCCACGTTAACAGATTCGTAGTGATATTCAGGGTCAACAATGGGCGGTGCGTAAAGTCGCTGCGGGTTAGCGCGACTAAAACCGGCATTGCGATCGCCACTCCACTGCATCGGAGTTCTCACCCCGTTGCGATCGCCCAAATAGATATTGTCTCCCATGCCAATTTCATCGCCGTAGTAAAGCACCGGCGTACCCGGAAGAGACAGCAGCAAAGCATTCATCAACTCAATGCGGCGGCGGTTATTTCCCATCAAAGGAGCCAAGCGGCGGCGGATGCCCAAATTAATTCTCGCCTGAGTGTCTTGAGCGTAAACCCGATACATATAATCTCGGTCTTCATCACTCACCATTTCCAGCGTCAATTCATCATGATTCCGCAAAAATAATGCCCACTGACAATTATTGGGAATATGTGGAGTTTGCTGGAGAATGTCGCTAATTGGGAAGCTATCTTCCATATGCAAAGCCATAAATAAACGCGGCATCAGCGGAAAATGAAAGTTCATGTGACATTCATCCCCAGCAGCGTAATATTCAACTGCATCCTCCGGCCACTGATTCGCCTCAGCCAGCAGCATCCGGTTCGGGAAGTTTTCATCTACGTGCTTCCGCAATTGCTTCAGGAATTGGTGAGTTTCTGGCAGGTTTTCGCAGTTAGTACCTTCGCGCTCGTACAGGTAAGGCACCGCATCCATCCGCAGTCCGTCTACTCCCAGTGCCAACCAGAAATCTACCACATCTAAGATGGCTTGGCGGACGGCCGGATTGTCGTAATTCAAATCGGGTTGGTGCGAATAAAAACGGTGCCAGTAATAAGCTTTTGCTACCGCATCCCAAGCCCAATTAGATGTTTCAAAATCTTGGAAAATAATCCGAGCATCTTGATATTTTTCCGGCGTGTCGCTCCACACATAAAAATCTCTTTCGTTACTGCCTTTCGGGGCCCTGCGCGCTCGCTGAAACCAAGCGTGCTGATCGGAAGTGTGGTTGACAATCAACTCAATAATGACTCGAATTCCCCGCTGGTGCGCTGCTTCTAAAAGGTCTTTAAAGTCCTCTAATGTGCCGTAAATCGGATTGACCGTAGTATAGTGAGATGTATCGTAGCCGTCGTCTCGGAGCGGCGAGGGAAAAAATGGCAGTACCCAAATGGCTGTGACTCCCAAGTTTTGCAGGTAATCCAGTTTTTCTGTCAGTCCTCTAAAGTCGCCGATCCCGTCTGCATTGCTGTCGGCAAAAGCGCGAACTGGTACTTCGTAAATAATCGCGTCTTTGAACCACAACGGGTCGTTATTTAACATTGAGTTTGGCATGATTTGTAGCGATGATTGGTAATTGGTAATTTTTACTTAAAGTTTGGTAATTGGGATTTCTTAGTTCCAATCCAAACTGATAAATCATAACTTATAATTGGGCCGCTATTCATCATGCCAGCCGCAGACTTTTAATCGTAATTTATGAACGCAAAACTTATAATTTCTTAACTATAGCCATCCTAAATCATTCATGAGGATTTGTAGGGGTAGTGCTAAGAGTGCCTACCCCAGTATTTAGGGGCAACCACGGGGAGTAGGGGTCGGATTGCCCCTACAAGAATTATGGAAATGATGCGAGGATCGCTATATAAAATCTCAACAATCTGTTTTGCTATTTCGGACACAGTTAACAATCCGGGTACTGTGCTACCTACCGATGCGCGGTGCACACCCTACCAAGTCGTGTCAACTTAAGCCTGAAACCCCTCTGTATCTCTCGCTGGTAGCCCAGTCTAGATCCCCCTCGCATCCCCCTTGATAAGGGGAGTAGGGGTTGACTTTGAGAACACTCTTGTCCCCCCCTCTTATTAAGGCAGGGCGGTTTCATTCTCACCAAAATCAGGCTTTTGTAGGGGCGGTGCCAAGAGTGCCCGCCCCCACCCACAGACGATTTCACAGTTTGGGACATGGGGGCAACCACAGGGGATTGCCCCTACCGAGAATGAAACCGCCCCCCCTCTTATTAAGGGGGAGTAGGGGGCAAGCTAAGGGGCGATCGAGTCCTTGTTGACACTAAGCACACCCTACAGACTCAGGGTTAGGTGCGGTATTTACTACCTGCCGGACGGTTCCCACGACACTACGGTACCTTGACGTGGATTGCTAATTTTCGTTACATTAGTTTACATAAAGCAACAAAAGTTAAGGAAAAAGTAAAAATGACTATTGTAATCGCTCTTTTAATCGTCGGTTGGGTAGCAGCCTCAGTAATTGGCACTCAAGCATATTTCCTGGGCGAACAGTCAAAGCCCATCCACGAGCGGAATTGGAACGATGAGTCTTTTGAACAACTGGCAAAATCAGTGACGGGAACAGAAGTTGATTACCGCGTTCGCGTTCCCGCCTACAGCATGGATGCTTACGGCAGCCGCACCATCTCGAATTCTTGATATCAAGTAACAGGTTTCACTATTTTCAATAACAGGCAGGATGCCTGTTGCTAA
>NZ_JAUBPB010000018.1:41606-102556 GCF_036700545.1 Microcoleus sp. SVA1B4 | reverse complement strand
TTTTCAATAACAGGCAGGATGCCTGTTCCACAAGAGAATTGATTGTGTGTGGAACAGGCCGGAAAGCCTGTTGCTAATTTTCAATAACAGGCAGGATGCCTGTTCCACAAGAGAATTGATTGTGTGTGGAACAGGCCGGAAAGCCTGTTGCTAACTTTCAATAACAGGCAGGAGGCCTGTTCCACAAGAAGACTTATTATTTGTGGAACAGGCATCTTGCCTGTTGCTAATTTTCAATAACAGGCAGGAGGCCTGTTCCACAAGAAGACTTATTATTTGTGGAACAGGCATCTTGCCTGTTCCTAACTTTCAATAACAGGCAAGATGCCTGTTCCACAAGAAGACTTATTATTTGTGGAACAGGCATCTTGCCTGTTGCTAATTTTCAATAACAGGCAGGATGCCTGTTCCACAAGAAAATGGATTATTTGTGGAACAGGCATCTTGCCTGTTCCTAACTATTCGGCAACTACAAACTGTTACCTGCTAGCGCCGGACGAGACTCTTTTTTGCGAAATTGCAAAGAGTTATTTTCACAGTCGATCGCAATTGTATCACCCTCCACAAACGCATTTTCCAGAATCTTGTTAGCCAGCGGGTTTTCCAACTCCCGCTGGATAGCGCGTTTCAAGGGACGAGCGCCGTAAACCGGGTCGTAACCGACATCTGTGATATGGTTTTTCGCCGCATCCGACAGTTCCAAAGTGATTTTTTGCTCGGCCAACAAACGCTCGATCCGCTTCACTTGGATACTGACAATTTGCCGCAGTTCGACCTTGCTCAAAGTGTGGAACAAAATTGTCTCGTCCACCCGCTGAAGAAATTCCGGCCGGAAGTGCGATCGCAGCGCTGTCATCACCCGTTTTAACATCTGTTCGTACTCTTGGTCTGTCTCCCGTTCTTGAGTCAATAAATTTTCATTTTCGCTCTTGTTTTCAGTCTTGTTTTCACTCTTAGTTACAGTATCAACATCAACTCGCTGGGCCGACACCTCAACAGTACCATCGGCCGCCACTTTATAATCTGTCTTTTGACTTGACAAATCTTTCGTTTCCTGCTTCCGACTAGCAGGTTTTTTGACGGTTTTTTCCTTCTTAGTAAACACGTCTAAAATGTGGTCGCTGCCGATATTGCTGGTCATCACAATTACGGTATTTTTAAAGTCAACCACTCGACCTTGAGAATCGGTAATTCTGCCGTCATCCAACACTTGCAACAAAATGTTAAATATATCGGGGTGCGCCTTTTCAACTTCGTCAAACAGCACTACCGAATAAGGATGTCTCCGCACTGCTTCGGAAAGTTGTCCCCCTTCATCGTAACCGACATATCCGGGAGGAGCTCCTACCAACCGGGAAACGTTTTGCTTCTCCATGTATTCCGACATATCGATGCGGATCATCGCATCATCGCTGTCAAACAAAAACTCCGCCAACGCCCGCGCTAACTCAGTTTTACCGACGCCTGTGGGGCCCATAAACAAGAAAGAGCCGATCGGCCTCCCCGGATCTTTCATACCCGCCCTAGCGCGCCGAATTGCCGCCGCCACGGCTGTTACAGCTTCCTCTTGACCGATGACTTTTTGGTGCAAGTGTTTTTCCAATTGCAGCAATTTTTGGCGTTCTGATTCCAACAATCGGTTAACCGGAATGCCCGTCCATTTGGCGACAATTTCCGCAATATCGCCCTCAGTAACTTTTTCCCGCAGCAGGGAAGAACCTTGAGCTTGCTGTTTCAAAAGTTCCGCTTCTTTCGCTTCGCGATCGCGCACAGCAGTTTCCAATTTCCCATACTTTAACTGTGCGGCTTTATTCAAATCGTAAGCCCTTTCTGCTTGTTCGATTTGCACTCGCAATTGGTCTTCTTCTGCTTTCAATTTATTGATTGCATCCAACAACTGCTTTTCGCCCAACCACTGAGAGGACAATTTTTCCTGCTTGACTTTTAAGATGTCAATCTCCGATGTGATGCGTTCGACGCGGAAGCCGAGCCCAGGGGCGAGAGCACCTTTTCCTTCGCCTTCGATCGACAATTTTTCCATTTCCAACTGCATCACCCTGCGGTCAATGCCTTCCAATTCCACAGGTTTAGAGGTAATCTCCATTTTCAAGTGGGCGGCCGCTTCATCTACCAGGTCGATCGCCTTATCCGGCAAAAAGCGATCGGAAATATAGCGAAAAGACAAAGTTGCAGCAGCTACCAGGGCCGAATCAGTAATTTTTACCCCGTGGTGGCGTTCGTAACGGTCTTTCAATCCGCGCAAAATCGAAACAGTATCTTCCACGCTGGGTTCGCCGACAAATACTTGTTGAAAGCGGCGTTCCAAGGCAGGATCTTTTTCAATATTCTTGCGGAATTCGTCGAGAGTTGTTGCGCCGATGCAGCGCAATTCGCCTCTCGCCAACATGGGTTTTAACAAATTTCCCGCATCCATTCCCGAACCGGAACTGCCACCGCCGCCAGTGCCAACAACGGTGTGCAATTCGTCAATAAATAAGACAATTTGCCCGTCAGAATCGATGACTTCCCGCAATACAGACCGCAATCGTTCTTCAAATTCGCCCCGGAATTTTGCCCCAGCAATTAAACTGCCCATGTCGAGGCTAAATAGCTGGCGATTTTTCAAAGATTCCGGTACGTCGCCGTTGACAATTCGCTGGGCTAAACCTTCGGCGATCGCAGTTTTTCCGACTCCGGGATCGCCAATTAACACCGGATTGTTTTTTTGGCGGCGGGAAAGAACTTGTACCACGCGGCGGATTTCCTCGTCGCGGCCGATTACTGGGTCGAGTTTGCCGGCTTTGGCGGCTTCTGTCAAATCGCGGCCGTACTTGCTGAGGGCGTCGGAGTTAGCTTCGCCATCTTGATCTTGGGCTTTAGCGTTGCTGCGGCTGCCTTTCCCGGTTTCGGAATTTTTTTCTTGGGCTTTAGCAGTGGCGCGGAAAGATTTGATGGCTTCTTCGAGTTTTGGTCGATCGAGTGTACCTGCTGGGGGTTTGCGATCGTAACCGGGGCGACCAGGCGGGCCGTCGCCTTTTGTCAGCAACCTGCGGCCGACTCGTTCGTCTTCTACTAAGCCAATTAATAAATGTTCAACGGCGATAAAATTATCTTGCCAAGTCGCCCTGGTGGCCTCGGCAACATCTAACATCACTTCTAAGCCGCGACCGAGGTATAGTTGGTCAGCGTTAGCCACTCTGGGCTGTCGTTTGGCAAAAGCATCTAACTGCTGGGCCAAGCGGGTGGCATCTACCCCAGCCAAGCTGAGAATGGTGTTTGCTAAGCCAAGCTGTTCGAGAAGGGCGATGGCTAAATGTTCAACCTCTAGCTGCTGATTGGCAAAGCGGCGGGCTACATCCTGGGATTTGACAATGGCTTCCCAGGCTTGATCTGTAAATTTGCTAGGGTCTGTTGGCTGCACGTTGGTTCCTCGCAATCAAGGGGATTCCTGTTGTTATCAGTTAATACATCGTCTCATAACCATCATAATCTTTAAACAGGATTATGAATTTATGAGTGCGGTTAACTAAGGCGGAAGTTGTGAAATAATTGACAAGATTGAAAAAGCTTACAGTCCGTAATCCACCCCGAAATTTGCTGCGGTGAGACTCACATCTTGCGCGATTCTCCAGAACGGGCAAGATGCCCGTTCCACAAAAGATAAATTTTCTTGTGGAACAGGCATCTTGCCTGTTCATAAAAGGCTAACTGACAATGGTGCAACATATGAGTTCAGACCGACTAGGGCGATTTCCTTCGGGATAGGTTCGCTGGCCGTACTTATAAAAATATTGCCAGAAACAAGATTTTTTATCGGCTGAGATTTATGCTATTTCCCACTTACCAATTTTTAGTATTTTTCCTAGTTATTTTTAGCCTGATCGTCTCTGTGAAACCCCAAGTCGATTTGTATAAAATTGTCTTGTTAGTTTCCAGTTTATTATTTTATTCCTTTTGGAGTTTTGACTTTCTCTTGCTCCTGATTTTCTCTACAGTCTACAATTATATCATTCTCCGGGTGCTCTGCAAGAGTAAATATAAAAAATTTGCTTTAATCTCCGGTCTAATTTTCAACATTGGCTATCTCGGCATCTTTAAATATTACAACTTCTTTGTAACTTCCTTATTTGAGGTACTGAATCAGCTACAAATTCCCGCCGACTTTCCAGTTTTGCAAATAATCGCCCCCGTCGGCGTGTCTTTCTACACTTTTAGAATAATTTCCCATTTAATCGACTGCTACCAGCAAAAAATCCCTTGTCCGAATTTTGTAGACTATGCCGCCTACATTACCTATTTTCCGCAAATTGCCTCCGGGCCAATCTCGCGAGCTCGCGAATTTTACTGGCAGCTAAATTCACCGGAAAAATACGACTATAAAATTGAAGAAGTTATAGTTTTGATTTTGTCTGGACTCTTCAAAAAATATACTTTATCGAGCTTTTTGTTTAACTTCACTGACTTGCCATTCAAAGTCCCGCAGCAGTACAGCAGCATCGATTTAATCCTCGCGGCAATTTCCTATTCCTGTTTGATTTACGTAGATTTCAGCGGCTACTCGGATTTAGCCAACGGCATCTCCTGTTTGCTGGGTTTCAAACCCATTGCCAATTTTAATATGCCATACCGATCGCTCAGCCTGCAAGAATTTTGGAAAAGGTGGCACATCAGTCTTTCCGAGTGGCTGAGGGATTACGTTTACTTTCCCTTTGGCGGCAACAAATACGGCAAGTTGAGGAAGTACGTAAATCTACTGATGACAATGGCGATCGGTGGATTGTGGCACGGCGCAGGTTTAAACTTTATTTTCTGGGGAGCAATTCACGGTTTAGGATTAATTGTCAACCATTTATGTAAAGATATCCCCCAAGCTATCCACTTTAAATTAGACTATGCCTTTCCCAGATTTGCTAAATTTTGCAGTTGGTTGTTAACATTTACTTTTGTTACTTGTAGCTGGGTATTTTTTGGCACTCCCAACTGGGAAACTGCGGTGAGCTTTTTTGAAGGAATTATCCATCCTGTCGTCGCAACTTTTCAATTTAACTTCTGGCAATTGTATTTAGTAATTGCAGTCATTGGCGCGCTCAACTTGTGGGGCGATCGCATCTCCCAACTATTGCAAACCGTATTGTCATTAAAAAACATTTTCTTCCGGGTTGTCTTAGTTTCGCTGCTCGTCTATACTATCTTGATGTTGGGGCCGAGTACCGTTCCGCCTTTTATTTACTTTAATTTCTAAGACATATGAAAGACCGGGAAATTTTGCTGATTGTTACTTCTGTAATTCTCACTTTAATCTTTTCAAACTTATCATTATTTCTCAAAAGCTTTGCTTCAACTCCTTTCGCAAGTCCAGAAATTAAACAAGCCGCGCGCCAGATAAAAATAGACGGTTTCCGAAAATCCGAACAAGATTTTTGGAGCAAAATTAAAGATATCAACTTCGATAACCTCCCCAAAGAATCAGAACTTCCTCCTGTCCAAACCGAAACAAAAACTGCCGTTCAACCCCCTAAGCCTGCCACTGCTAAAAAACCAACTCAAGGGAAAAAAACAACCCCAGCTAAACCCAAACTGACCATACCTTATCGCAGATTTTTATTTATTGGAGATTCCGTAATGTTCGACTTAGGAATTCAACTCCAGTACACTCTTAAGAAAAAATACAATATCGCCGATACCAAAATAGACTACAAGGTCTCGACTGGATTAAATCGGATAGATTATTATGACTGGTATGCCAGAACTAGACAAAATCTTAATAATTACCAGCCGGATGTAGTGATAGTTTTGTTTGGAGCCAATGACCGTCAAAATATTATAGATTCTCAAGGAAAAGCCCGGGCTGTTATGAGCAAAGAATGGCAAAAAACTTATCAAGAAAGAGTTGAAAAATATGCCAATTTACTGGATTCGTCATCCGTGAGAAAAGTGTATTGGGTCGGTCAATCGATGCCCAACAAATCTTCCTATCTCAAAGCTTTTCCCATCATGAACAATATTTATAAGACTGCCAGTAAATCTTCATCAAAAATCGAATTTATTTCTACTTGGGAGACATTTGGACAAGGCGGAAAATTTGTTCCAGTAGTTGCTAATAAATCGGGTAAGCGAGGCTATGTAAAAAATAATGACGGCTTGCACTTTACCTCCCACGGAGCTCAAATTATCAGCGACTTAATCGTTGACAAAATGGTGAGCGACAAAATCTTAAAAGCTCCGACCAAGAAATGACGAGAGTAGGTTGGTTTTTGTGACTCAACTCAACCAAATTTTTTGACATTTCACCGATTAATGCAAGATAATATATTTAGTTTGGGACGCACATTGGTCTCGATCAACTAGGTTTATAGGGAAAATCTAGGATTGAGTTATAATAAATTTACTCATGAAACCGGGTTTATAACTCCCTATGCGTCCAGGACTAATATTGACAAAAAGCCACAGTAAATGTAATGCTGAATTCAGCATCCAACAACGGCCTCCATATCTAGCAATTGTCATGGCGACAAATTATGACGAGCAATATGTGGAAACTCGATCGCACTAACATCCCTGAGTCAATGGGGTGCAGTGGCACAGCGCTAATCTTCACTCTCACTAAATATACTCAACCTTGGCAAAGAATAAACCTAGTTGAAAAAATCCTGCAACAGTGCGGCATCGAGCCTTTTGCTGAAGTTTTGGGCGTACCCAACAGCGGAATATTCAGAGAAAATATACCGGAATCCGTCAGAAAACCGCATCCGAATTTGCTGTTTCGCGCTTTGGCAATTCAAGCATTGGGGAAGGTGCGAGAGGGGCTGATATCAAGTGAGAGAACGGCTAGAGCAAGTAATTTTAACAAAAATCTGCTGGCGGCGTTAGAACAGGAAGCACGAGGGGGCTCGACTCCTTTAATTCGGTGGTCTGCTGCTGTTAGTATTAAGTCAATGTGGTTGGATGAAGTAGGCCAACAACAAGGCAAGGAAGGTGCTGTCAATTCCACAATCAATGCAGGGGAAATTGAGCGGCTGGTTGTAGAAGAGCAAATTCAACTATTAGCAAGCAACAAATTTGCTTTGGACGACAGCAGCAGAAATGACAGCGGTAAGGAATATGAGAATTGTCTCGATTTTTGGGTGTACGGCCCTAGCTGGCTGCTGCCGAGCCTGCCAATGGATTGCGAGGAATATCTGTTTTGGATCGATCGAGTATTTGCTGCGATCGCACTTAGGGGCCCGTACAAATTGAAGGCCGACAACGATGCAGCGGTAACAAACTTTTTGGAAGTTGCGGAAAAGAATTTTAATGACTTAGAATTCTCCCAAATAATTGCCAAAATTTTTGATTTCCTGCACCACCCGGAAGCGAAAGTCAAAAATCTAGCTGCCATTATTTTAGCACCCTACAAAGACAAGCTGGAGCAAAAATCGGCGCAGATTCTGACAGCGATCCTATATAAATTTCAGGTAAAATATAAGCCTTTACAATCCCTGACTCTTCCCGAAATTGAGGAGTACAAAGCGTCACTGTATTTCGGTAAAATGGAAATTGACGACTTGTATTGTGAGGCTTTGGCGCTGTGCGGCGAGCGGGATGTCGAACTCGCAAGTTTCTTGTCAGCTAAACAGAGGGAATACCAAAATACTGTAGATGAGCAGATCAACAATCTCAGCAAGTTAGTTAAGTCGATCGTAGATTGCCAGAGCTTGTTAGATGCAAATAGGGAACTTTTGTATTTGACTATAGAGCGGCTGCAAAAATGGGATTACACCCTAGGTCATAAACTGTCTGTGCACCGCAATAAACTCCAAAATCTCAGTTTTGACAAAAGCACATCCGAGCAGTGCATAAACCTCGACAACGAGCTAAATTCTCTCAGAGATTCTTTGCAATATACTTTGTATGAAGTCACATCCAAAATTAACAGCCTAATTAGAGATTTAGAACTTTCTGTGTCTAAAAATCACAAGACTGCAACAGATATCTTTAAATGGACATGGGTATTGTTCGGGGTGTGGTTTTCAGTAGGGCTGCTCTTGTATTTATCGGATTCAGTGATTAACTCGCTGTTTACCGTCAGCTACACAAGCGAATTTCTAGTTTGTTGGAATATTTTATTTAGTGTAATGCTGGTATTTTTGTTAGTATTAGCTATATTTTTTTCGGCGATCGCTGCTTTAGACAAGCGCCGAGAATCTAAATTAATTCCTAAATTTGATAGCTTAAGCCAAATAGGGAGCAGTTTTTCTGTCTTGTGGCAAAAAATATATTTGCAGCAGTTTGTACCGTCGGTGCGATCGCATTAAAAGTGTTAAAAACCCCCTAAATCCCCTCAGTAGGGTGCGTCAGAGAAAGAGTTTCAACTTAACTCAAAAAAATTGTTTCTGACGCACCCTACCAGGACTAGAGGACGAACTCTAAGATGCGGTTGTTGCTGCTACTTTCTGGGTGTTGCTACCTTGATTTTCCAGTTGAATTAATTCAACTTTATATCCATCTGGGTCTTGCACAAAAGCGATGACTGTTGAACCGTGCTTCATCGGGCCGGGTTCCCGACTAACTTTACCGCCACGAGCTTTGATTTCTTCGCAAGTACCGTAAATGTCGTCAACGCCGATCGCAATATGACCGTAAGCATCCCCTAAATTGTACTGTTCGACGCCCCAGTTGTATGTTAATTCCAAAACTGTAGTGTCGGATTCATCGCCGTAGCCCACAAAAGCCAGAGTAAATTTACCGTCTGGATAGTCCTTTTGCCGCAGCAATTTCATGCCCAGAACCTCAGTGTAAAATTTGAGGGACTCTTCCAGGTTGCCGACTCGGAGCATCGTGTGTAGTAGTTGCATTTAGCTCACTCCAAATTTTTTAAGCTTTAATCTATTTTAGCGATTTATTGCTGAAAAAACTCGCGCCTCAACCGTCGCAATTGCCGCAGGTTGACAACTGTCTATTTGATTTAGCTTTGTACTTCCACCACACCCCGAAACATATTCATGCCGCAAGTAAATAGGTATCGTCCAGGTTTTTGAGGGGTGAATTCAACAGCCGTTACCTGATTTAGAGGCAATTCTCGCACAATGTGAAAATCTGGTAACAACACTTTTTCAAGACAACTGTTGGGGTCGCGCCTCAAGAAATTGAGCCTGACTAATTGACCTGCTTTCACAACTACAGTGGCAGGATCATAACCCCCGTCTACAGTAATATTCAACTCTTGTATACCCTGAATAGATTCAGCTTGCTGCCCTTTAGATTTACTGAACAAAAACCACCACAATTCTAAACCTATTAATGTCAAACCACCTATTGTGACGCCAACTTTTAAACCTAGTGGCTGTTCAATGCTGCGGAATTGAGTCGTTGAAGTAGAATGCTGGACGGACATTTCTGAAGCTTGAACTCCCGATGCAATTCCTATCACAAGTCCTAAACTCGCGAGACTTCCCCAAATTTGACTAGGCTGTAACATTTTTCTAATTCCTCCAAATTTATGCACTAGATTTGGCGTGAAAATTCCGCAATCGCAAAGCATTAGTAACTACAGAGACTGAACTGAAAGCCATTGCTGCACCGGCGATAATTGGATTTAGCAGCCAGCCAAAAATGGGGTACAAAATGCCCGCCGCGATCGGGATTCCAGCGATGTTGTAAATAAACGCAAAAAACAGATTTTCGCGGATGTTCCGCATGGTGGCGCGGGAAAGTTTAATTGCTGTAACTATGCCTTGCAAATCGCCTGAAATTAAGGTAATGTCGCTGGCGGCGATCGCCACATCGGTGCCGGTGCCGATCGCAATTCCCACGTCTGCTAAGGCCAAAGCTGGTGCATCGTTAATCCCGTCTCCCACCATCGCGACAATTTTTCCTCCCCGTTGCAGGGCTTGAATTTGAGCTGCTTTTTGGTCGGGTCTAACTTCGGCAAAAACGCGAGTAATGCCCACGGATTGGGCGATCGACTCCGCAGTCGCGCGATTATCCCCAGTCAACATCGCCACCTCTAAACCGAGTTTTTGAAGTGCTTTAACCGCCTGCGCGGACGATGGTTTGAGGGCATCAGCAATGCCCAGAATTGCCTCTATTTTGCCTGCTACAGCCATCCAAACAACCGTTTTGCTCGCAGCTTCCAAAGCTCTCGCGCGCAGTTCCAGATATTCAGTATCGCAGCCTAGTTCCTGCATCCACCTCAGCGTTCCCAGGGCGATCGACTTTCCGCCTACAACCCCGCGAACACCACTCCCCGCGATCGCCTCAAAATCCTTAACATCCGTCAAATTAACCTCTTGAGATTGAGCATACCTCACAACAGCTTCCCCCAAAGGATGCTCCGAATTTCGCTCTACAGACGCCGCCAATTGCAGCAACTTTAACTCATTGCTGTTCGCCGTTCCTTTAATTGTCACAAAATCAGTTACAGTCGGCTTGCCTTCTGTGAGAGTTCCTGTTTTATCTAATACGATAATTTGGATTTTATGAGCCAATTCTAAACTCTCGGCTCCTTTAATTAAAATCCCATTTTCTGCACCTTTCCCAGTTCCCACCATCACAGCAGTCGGAGTCGCCAAACCCAAAGCGCAGGGACAGGCAATAATCAGCACTTCCACCATTGTCACTGTGGCTAGAGTGAAGTTTCCCGTCGCGTTAAACCAGATAATGAAAGTAGCTAAAGCGACGGCAATTACTACAGGAACAAACCAACCAGTCACTTGGTCTGCTAACTTTTGGATCGGTGCTTTTGACCCCTGTGCGTCCTGCACCATCTTGACAATTTGAGCTAAAAATGTATCTTTGCCAACTCTTGTCGCCCGAAACTTGAAGCTGCCAGTTTTATTAATTGTGGCTCCGATAACTTCGTCGCCAAGCTGCTTTTTGACAGCCAAACTTTCTCCCGTAACCATTGCTTCGTCTACCGTCGAAGCACCCTCAGTTACCTCTCCATCTACGGGGATTTGCTCGCCCGGCCGCACCTGCACGACATCGCCAATTTCCACTTGGGCGATCGGCACTTCCAACTCTTCCCCGTTGCGAATTATTCGAGCAGTTTTTGCTTGCAAACCCATGAGTTTGCGAATGGCTTCGGAAGTCTCTCCCTTCGCCCGATTTTCTATGGTTTTCCCCAACAAAATTAAGGCAATAACGCTGGCGGCAACTTCGTAGTAAACGCCAGAATTTAAACCTTGGGCTGTGAATAAACCTGGGAAAAATGTCACAAATACAGAATAAAAGTAAGCAGCACTTGTACCCAAGGCAATCAGAGTATCCATTGTCGCCACCCGCCGTTTTAGGGATTTCCAAGCTCCCACATAAAACGATTTCCCGCACCAAAATTGTACGGGGGATGTCAGGACTAATTGCAGCCAATAATTGTGCAGCCATGCGGGAATAAATGGCAGGTGCAAGCCGGTCATCGCTGGAATAGAACCCACCACTAGCAGGATGCTGATGATACCTGCTGTCCAGAGTTTCTGCTGCAAGGTTTGAGATTCAGATTTGCGATCGGCTTGTTCGGAATCATCCTCTGGTCCCGCCATTTCTTGAAGCGGCAAAGCTTCGTATCCCGCATCATCAACAGCAGATTGAATTGTTTCTAAGTCGGTTTGCTTGGAGTCGTATTGGATGGTTGCTTGTTCCATCCCAAAATTGACATGACACTCAATTACGCCGGGAACAGATTGGATTGCTTGTTCGATAGATGAAGCACAAGAAGCACAACTCATGCCCCGCAATTTAAGTGTGAGATTGTCCATAGATGCCCTCCTCAATGAGACATTTACCCTTTGTCTTTAAATAGTTGGATAGCCAGCAGATGCGATCGCTTTCCTAACTTCACTTTCTGACTTAGCGGTTTGAATCGTGACCAATTTTGTCTTGAGATCGGCCTCAACCGTTGAGGCTGAGTCAATAGCTTGGACTGCTTTTGTGATTGTAGTCGCACAAGCAGAACAAGCCATCTTAGGAACTTTTAGCTGTAAAGTCATAATTTGAACCTCAGCAGAAACTATTCTGCTCAATAAATGAATTAACTCCATTGTAAAGTCTCCAGTACACTGGAGAGTCAAGGGGAATTGCAAAATAAATCAGGAATTATGAAAAAAGTGGTTTGACACCCTACCCATAGGGGTAAGGCGCGGACTGTGTACCCTACATAATTAGGTTCAAGTGAGTTCTGTAAATCTTAACTTTGAGTGCGATCGACGGCACAGAAATAATTCTTTACAAGTTTGCAGCAAAAATTTCATCCTAATTTCATTTATATGTGAAAAACTGAAGAGAAATGGCCAGTTTAAGGATATAAGCTCTATGAAACCAATTTCATTGAAAACAGGCTTTGCAGCGCTGACGTTGACCGCCACAGCCGCTTTAACCAGTGGAGTGCTTGCAGCTTGTTCAAATGCCCCTTCCAGTGAAACTCCCGCCCCAAATGTTACGGCTGCAACCGAAGCAAACAACAAGCAAGACGTGGTACAAGGCGGTGGGATGGGTGGCATGAATCATGGCATGAATCATGGCATGAATCACGATATGTCAATGGATTTAGGCCCTGCTGATGCCGACTACGATTTGCGATTTATTGATGGCATGACAGTACACCATCAAGGTGCTGTAAACATGGCTCAAGATGTGCTTAAACAATCCAAACGCCCGGAAATGAAAAAACTTGCCACTGATATAATTGCTGCTCAAAACCGCGAAATAAATCAAATGAAAGAGTGGCGAAAAACTTGGTATCCCAAAGCCAGCAGTACGCCGATGGCTTATCACGCTCCCATGGGTCACATGATGGCAATGACTCCCGAACAAATGCAAAGCATGATGATGAGCATGGATTTAGGGGCCGCTGACGACCAATTTGACTTGCGATTTATCAATGCGATGATTCCTCACCACGAAGGAGCTTTAGTGATGGCTGAAGATGTTTTGAAGAAGTCGAAACGGCCGGAAATGAAGAAATTAGCTCAAGAAATTCTGACTTCGCAAAAGCAAGAAATTGAGCAAATGAAACAGTGGCGGCAAGCTTGGTACAAACAGTAATTTAGCTCACATCAACAAAACGTGACCCAACTCCAGAAAATGAGTGACATTAATCACAGTAGCTCAAGAGTTCCGAAAATACTTGCTTCACAAAAGCAAGTAATTGAACAAAGGAAAAAGTGGCGACAACCTTGGTAGACAAAGTAATATAGCTCGACTGTGGCTGTCAGCATTTGTCTGACTCCACCTCAGTTTCTTGAGAGTACCTACACATACTGTAGATAATGGAGCCGCCCTACCTCTAAAGTAGTAGAAACTTACGTAAGAATACTGTAGACAATTGCTCATCTCTACCTCTAAAGTAGTAGGTAAGTCAGTAAAAAGCTATATGGATAGAGAGGGTAGTGTATGATATTGAATAGCTTGGAATTAAACACCACTTATAAGTCAAATGCAGCCGTAGATGAGCTACTGAGCGCATTGACAAAAGAAATTGCAGCGCCAGCAGAGATAAAAAAACCTGAAAAAAATCTACAGCATAATCGCTTGTCATTAGGCAAAACTTATCTTCATATTTTAGAATCTGGTGGGCATCTGGGCTGCTGAGGCGAAATTTCATCCTAATTTCATTTGACCCTGAAATACTAGGTTGAGTAGAGCATTTCTAGCTCTTGGTCATTGCTTAGCGGTCGCTTCTTGGAAAATGCTAATAAGTAACTTTACTTAATGGGTATCACTTACTTACCTTGGCAAAATACCAACTGCTAAACCTGTGGCACTCAACCTGATTTCAAGGACAATGCCAACGATGATATTTCACAAATATGCTCAATCTCCGGCCATTATTAGCAGCTTTTCTGGAATTTTGTTCAGCCTAATTTTGCTAAGTTCTCCGGCTGTCGTTTTGGCACACGCGGGACACGGAGATGAATTTCACCAAAGCGGCGAAACAACTCAAACTCCTGCTGCTATTTCTGTCGATGCGGAAACATCGAAGCGGATCGGAATTAAAGTTGAGTCAGTGAAAGCTCAGCGATTGGCTGTGGGCATTAAAACTACCGGACAAATTGAGACTTTACCCAACCAAAAAGTTGAAGTTCGGGCTCCCGTCAGCGGCACAGCGGTTGAGTTGCTAGTCAAACCGGGTGACAAAGTATCAAAAGGTCAACCTGTTGCTGTTTTATCGAGTGCGGAATTAGGGCAATTGCGCGTGGAATCGATCGCAAAACGAGCTGAAGCAGAAGGCGATTTGCAGCAGGCGCAGGCTGACTTTAAGTTAGCTCAAGAAAATTACGATCGCCAAAGTCAAATATCCGCAGCAGAAATCGCCCAAGCCCAAACCCAATTGGCAGCGGTAACTAAGCAGTACCAGCAAGAACAAGAATTAGTAAATAATCGTTCCGTGGTGCAAGCCGCTCAAGAAAACTATCAGCGTCAAGTTGAAATAGCGCAAGCAGAAATAGCGCGGGCAGAAACTGAACTGACAGTGGCTAAAGAACAGTTCGATCGCGACAAAGAATTAGTGGCATCAGGGGCGATCGCGCGGCGCACAATGCTGGAATCGCAAGCCCACTTCGCCGAAGCACAAGCCGCTCTTGCTAAGGCAAAAAGCCGTCCTGAAGTTATCAAAGCCCAAACCGAAATTAAACAAGCCGAAGTAGACCTGCCGATGCGGGAATTGCGGGAATCTCAAGGCAGAGTAGCAGACGCAAAAGCTCAACTTACCAGAGCTCTGAGTCGCCGGGAAGTCCTAGAAGCCGAGAACCAACTCAAACGCGGCAAAACTGCCGTCGAAGTCGCTCAGTCGCGCATTCGCTTGGCTGATGCAGCCTATCAAGCGCGACTGCAACAATTAGGAACTGTTGCCAACGATCGAGGACTCGTTACCGTAGTTGCTCCGATTTCGGGGACGGTAGCCGATCGCGAAATCACCCCCGGAGAATCAGTAAACTCGGCGGAAAAACCGCTGATGAGTATCTTAAACGACAGCAGCGTTTTTGCCACAGCAAATATTTACGAAAAAGACCTGAATCAAATCCAGTCAGGTCAAAAAGTAATGGTAAAAATTGCTAGTTTCCCTAACCGCACTTTCACCGGAATAATTAACTTAATTGGCTCTGTGGTAGAAGGTGAAAACCGGGCTATTCCTGTCAAAGCGGAAATTGATAATAGTGATGGTGTCCTCAAACCGAATATGTTTGCCGAATTAGAAATATTAACCAGTCGAACTACAACACCAGTTCTGGCAATTCCTACCTCAGCCATTGTAGAAGCTAATGGGAAGCAGTTGGTTTACCTGCAAAATGGCAATGCTTTTCAAGCAGTTGAAGTTACTTTAGGTAATACTTCCGCGGATTTAATAGAGGTTAAAAGTGGTTTATTTGAGGGAGATTTAATAGTGACTCAACGCGCTCCTCAACTTTATGCTCAATCTTTGCGAGGTGATAGTAAACATTCAGAATCGGAGGAAAAAACGGCATTAACTCCAAATGGAATAGAGGCTAGTTTTAATAGTTTTCCAATGCCTCTATGGTTGGCGGGAGTAGCAGGAGGAACAATCTTATGTACTGTAGCTTTCTTAGTTGGGGTTGTGGCTGGTCGCCGCAAGAGCGATCGGAAAGTGGTGGGAACTAATAAAGTGTGACCATTAGCCTTAACTTTAATAAACATAGTTTCGGCGAATAATCCGCTTTTGATCCTAATTTTATATTCTGATTTCAAAGTAGCTCAAATAATAATTACCACTATTTCACTTCATGCTCAACTCAATCCTCAAATGGTCGATCGCTCAACGTTGGCTAGTTGTAATCGCTGCAATAATAGTCACTTTTTTGGGTAGTTATAATTTAACTATAATGCCCCTTGATGTTTTTCCTAATTTTGCCCCGCCTCAAGTAGAAATTCAAACAGAAGCTTCTGGATTGGCCCCTGAAGAAGTAGAGTCTTTAATCACTTTACCAATTGAGAGCGCAGTCAATGGAACTCCGGGGGTAGAAACCGTGCGCTCCTCTTCGGCGGTAGGTATTTCAGTTGTTCGAGTAATTTTCAAAGCCGATACAGATATTTATCAAGCGAGACAATTAGTTGCTGAACGTTTACAGCAAACCCGATCCAAGTTGCCTCAAGGTGTTGAAGAACCACAAATCTCTCCTGTATCTTCTCCGATTGCCACAATTTTAATGTATGCCTTCACCCTAAAAGCAGAAGGAAAGGAGCCAAATACTGATTTAATGGAAGTGCGACGGTTAGTCGATCGAGATGTCACTAACAGATTACTTGCTGTGCAGGGAATATCACAAGTCATTGCCTATGGAGGTGATGTTAGAGAGTATCAAGTTTTAGTCGATCCAGTCAAATTAACTGCATTTAATATCTCTTTAGAAGATGTGACCAAAGCGGCACAGCAATCAAATACCAATGCGTCTGGGGGATTTTTGATTACACCCGATCGCGAAGAAATTATTCGTGGCGTAGGTCGGATTGAAACCATTGAAGAATTGGCAGAATCAGTAGTAATATCTAGGGATGGAAAACCCATCAAATTACGCGATGTGGCAGAGGTAAAATTAGGAGCAGCACTAGCTAGAGGAGATGGTAGTGTTAATGGTGAGAGAGGAGTGGTTTTACTGGTAAACAAGCAGCCTCAAATTGATACTCCAACTGTGACCAGAGCAGTTGAAAAAGCAATGGAGGAAGTGCAAGCCGGATTACCCCAGGATGTGAAAGTACAAGTAACTTTTCGCCAAGAAAGTTTTATTGATTCTGCTATTGAAAATGTGCGCGATTCCCTACGAGATGGCATCATTATTGTTTCAATAATCATGCTGATGTTTTTGATGAATTGGCGCACAACTCTCATCACTCTCAGCGCCATTCCCTTGTCGGTGCTGATAGGAATGTTGATTTTATCATGGTTTGGGGAAGGCATAAATACTATGACTCTTGGGGGATTGGCAGTAGCAATTGGTTCAGTTGTGGATGACTCAATTGTGGATATGGAAAACTGCTATCGGGGATTGCAGAAAAATCAAGTAGATGGCAAGCCTAAAGATGATTTTGAAATAGTTTATAGCACTTCGGTAGAGGTTCGCACCAGTGTAATTTTCTCTACCGTAATTATTGTTATTGTATTTGCGCCAATTTTTTCTTTAACAGGAGTAGAAGGGCGAATATTTACCCCAATGGGAGTGGCTTATTTAGTTTCTATTATGGCCTCTACTTTTGTAGCAATGACTCTTTCCCCTGCTCTTTGCGCTATCTTATTAGCAAATCGTCAATTGCCATCGGATGATACTTGGGTGTCGGCATTTAGCCAACGGCTTTATCGTCCTGCTTTGAATATGGCAATTAATCGTCCGAAATTCATCTTATTGCCAGCCATCGCTGCTTTTATTGCTTCATTAATTGTGCTTCCCTCACTAGGAAGAGTATTTTTACCGGAATTTCAAGAGCGATCTTTAGTTAATACAATGTTACTTTATCCTGGGAGTTCCCTGTCTGCTACTAATGATATGGGACTTTCAATGCAGAATGCTCTCAAAGATGACCCTCGATTTACAGCAGTACAATTGCGATCGGGACGTGCGCCCGGTGATGCTGATGCCGGAGGGGTAAATTTAGGACATTTGGATGTAGAACTGAGCGATATTGGCATTAAAAAGCGAGAAGAAAGTATTGCCAAAATTCGAGAGGAATTTAATAAATTACCGGGTGTGGCTACCAGCGTGGGAGGCTTTATTTCGCATCGTATGGATGAAGTGCTTTCAGGAGTGAGAAGTGCGATCGCAGTGAAAGTTTTTGGGCCTGATTTGACAGAATTAAGAGCGATTGGGAAGGAAGTGGAAACAGCTATGGGCGAGGTAAAAGGTATTGTTGATTTGCAGTTAGAACAACAAATTCCCATTCGTCAGTTACAGATTAAATTTGAGCGAGCTTCGGCTGCACGTTACGGACTTACCATTGGAAGTCTTACAGAAACTATAGAAACTGCCTTGAATGGGAAAGTAGTATCTCAAGTCCTTAAAGAACAGCAGTTATTTGATTTATTGGTGTGGTTGAAACCGGAAAGTCGCAGTAATCTTGATACTATTCGTAACTTATTAGTTGATACTCCTTCTGGGCAGAAGATCCCACTCGCACAAGTCGCAAAAATTGAATACGGTACTGGCCCTAATACCATCAACCGTGAAAATGTTTCCCGTTTATTGGTTGTGGCTGCGAATGTGTCAGGACGAGATTTACGCTCAGTTGTTAATGAAATTAAGACCAACGTACAACAGCAGGTAATCTTGCCTTCAGGTTATTTTATTCAGTATGGTGGACAATTTGAATCAGAAGAACGAGCTACCCAAAATATAATCCTATTTGGTAGCTTAGGAACAGTCATTATTGCGGTGCTGATGTACTTTGCTGTCCATTCTTTTGCAGGTGCGGTGATGATTATGATTAACTTACCCCTGGCATTAGTAGGAGGAATTTTCTCGATTGCGATCGGTGGTGGCATTATTTCTGTAGCTTCACTTGTGGGTTTTATCACCTTATTTGGTGTAGCGGTTCGTAACGGTTTGCTTTTGGTGGATAATTTCAATCAAAAACTAAGCAAGGGAATGCCTTTCAAGCAAGTAATTAAAGAAGGTGCGATGGAAAGATTGGTGGCGATTTTGATGACAGCTTTTACCTCTGCTTTAGGCATGGTTCCCCTGGTAGTTGGTACAGGCGCAGGCAAAGAAATTTTGCAACCTCTGGCGGTTGTGGTGTTGGGTGGATTGTTTACTTCTACAGCCTTAACTTTGTTAGTTTTGCCAGCTTTGTATGCTCAATTTGGGCATTTTTTACGACCTCAAAAACCTCAGCCCGTTATTGAAGACGGGAAGGTAGCTAATGTGTGATATTTTCTAATTATTGTCAGTCAGCAAGGAGTCAAACAAATGAAATCGCTTAAGTCAAATTTAATTGTTCTAGGTAGTGTCGGATTGCTGTTTTTGGGAGCTTGCAGTAACGATAACCAAGCAAGCGATCCAAATACCACTCCAGCATCCCCTCCTGTCGCCTCTCAACCTGCGTCTTCGCCTCCCGCCACTGCTCCTGGAAAAGCAACTCAAGGGGGGCAAGTTGTGGAGTCTGGAGCTTACCATTTAGAGTTTGTACCTTACAAAGAAGCTACCGGAACTCATTTAGATGTTTTTTTGCAAAAAGGAGAGAAAAAGGAACCAGTTGCTAACGCGAAAGTGACGGCTCAAGTGCAGTTGCCGAGTGGAAAGCAGCAAACCCTAGCTCTCAAGTATGATGCTGAGGGCAAACATTACGCTGTGTTGTTTCCCGGCAATGAACCCGGTCAGTATCCAGTGAAAGTGACTGCGGATATTAACGGAGAAAAAGTTGACGGTCGTTTTACCTTCAATCAATAGATGGCTGATTTCCTAATGCGCTCTAACTTATGGGCGCATTAATTATTAGCAACAAACAACTGCCTCTTGCATTTCCGCTAAAAAGCCGATCGCGTTTCGATCGCACTTAATTTCCTATTTCGTTACCTGAGTTTTTTTTTAACGGGAAAAACACTCGACCTGTCAGACTTTGGAAGTAGATGCCACCGACGGTAATTAAAAAGACGAAATAGGCGATCGCCTGCACGACATAGAGCTTCTCCGTGTAGCCAAACAACGCACTCAACAGCAAACCGGGAAACTTGTCTTCTGGAACCAGTTTCGAGGTATTCCAGACCATTGGGCCGAGAATGCAAGAGTGGATTTTAGTAAATCTTTCGTAATAGAAACACAGCGCGGCTGACTCGCGATTTGTTTGCGATAAAATATTCACCGCGCTGTCAAAAAGTCCCAATGTAGATACCACTAAACCCGCTACAATAAATAGCAAAAAAATACCCATATATTTGAAAAACAGGCGGATATTAATTTTGATTCCCCATTTAAACAGCAGGACACCCAGTGCGGTGGCTGAGAGAATGCCCGCCAAAGCCCCGATCGCCGGAATAATGCCTTGTTGAAACTTGGCGACGACAAACAAAACAGTTTCAAACCCTTCGCGTAAAACGGCAATCAAAACTAAACTAAATACGCCCCAACCGGCATGAGAATTTTGCGTTAAGGCAGCACTCACAGCACCTTCAACTTCGGCTTTCATAAATCGCGCTTGCTTAGTCATCCAAATCAGCATCCAGCTCAGCATTGCGATCGCTAAAACTCCAAAGGTTGCCTCTAGCAGCGACTCCATAATCGGTGCAAAAGGCTGATTGGATGCGGACAAAATTTGAATTGTCCAGCCGAACATTACACCTATCAAAGCGCTGGCAATAATTCCCACGCCAACTCCGCCGAAAACCCAAGGACTTAAATAACTTTGTCCTGATTTTTTGAGGCAAGCGAGAACGATGCCGACAACTAAGGCGGCTTCGACTCCTTCGCGGAGAGTAATTACAAAGGTGGGCAATGCTTCGCCAAAATTCATTTTTTCATGGTGGGAATGGGACTGGTTAAGGAGCGAGGTAATTGGCAGATTATTTACCAATTACCGCTCTTGATGAGAGTGATATTTTTAAGATGCGGGTTTGAGAACTTTTTGGCTGTCGCTTTCGATCTTTTTAACTAGCTGGTTGACTTGTTCGGTTGTTTTAACTGGGGCGGGGGGTGCGATCGCAGTTGGCCAATTTGTCTTAAGTTCATTCATGTTGGCAACAATTGCTTTGTCAATTTCGGGGCTAGTTTTAGCCACTTGCTCGGCAATATCTTTGTACAGCATTTCCGCGTACATGACAAAACCCCGCGAATCTTGGTATTCAATAATTGCGGAAATTTTGCCGTTAGCAACTGCGGCTCCGTATTCGGAATTAGCTGTATCTAGCAAGCCGTTAATCACTTGCAGCACGAATTTCGGATCTTTGCGCTGCGTTTCGGGAAGGGCGGCAATTGCTCCGTCAACTGCTTGCATTGATGTGTCAAATTCCGCCTTCACTTGAGCCGGATCTTTTGCACCCGCTTTAACTAAATCCTGCAATTTAATTAAAGTAGTCTTAAATTCGGGAATTTTACGCTCGTTTAGCTGATCTTCCACATCGGCATAAATTTCTTCGACTGGATGGCCGATGTGCGGTTCGGCTTGGTCGGGTTTGCCTTGATCCAAGAGTTCTTTTGCTACGATAAGATGCCCTTTCATCAAGCCGAGTTTAGTCATGTAGTCTACATCTCTGGGTTCGCCCGTCAGCACCACATTTTCAATAGTTACCAAGTCTTTGATTTGGTCGAATTGGGCTTGAGTAATGACATTTTTTGAAACCAATTCTTCGACTTTTCCGTAAGGGCGGCTGGCTTGAATCTTGTTAGAAAGTGCCGGTACTCCTAACTTGGCTTCGAGTTTATCTAACTCTGAAAGAATGGCTGTATTGATGTTGATGCCGCCTTGGCCGCCGTGATTCCCGCTGTGACCGCTTGTGGAGGCGGGACTGGCTGTGGCAACGGGTGAGACTGTGCTGTCGGTGTTGCTGGCTGTGGGGGAAGCGCAACCAGCGAGAGCAACGAGGATGGCTGTAGCCGTGGCTGTGGGTAATAAACGATATCTTGCAACATTGGCAACAACCCTGCTACGGGCGGGCGAGACGCCCACCCCACAAGAAAAGTCATTGTTTGTGGAACAGGCATCTTGCCTGTTCTTGGGGACGCCCACCCCACAAGAAAAGTCATTGTTTGTGGAACAGGCACCTTGCCTGTTCTTGGGGACGCCCACCCCACAAGAAAAGTCATTGTTTGTGGAACAGGCATCTTGCCTGTTCTTAAGAATGGTGCAAGATGTGAGTAATAAACGAAATGTTGATAACATGGCTGTTGCTAATTTTTACGTTATGTGCATTTGGACTCACAAGTTATTAAGAAAGATTCTCAATTATTTGCGAGCTATTCATTCTACCTATTTGCGATCGAGCTTGTCAAATAATTTCATACTTTATTTGAATCGGCGCACCGTGGTAGCAGGATTTGGTTTAAGTGATGACTTCAAATACCCCCATGCAGCCTGCTTCGGCGATATCATCTTGATGGGGATGAAACATAAATTTTCCAGCGTAGCCGTAGGTAAATTCTAAAATATGTCTTTCAGCTACTCCCATTGTGATTACATCGGTTCTTTCACTGGGAGTCAAAGTCATTCCCGTGCGATATACGTCAAAAAAGTTGGCGTGCAGGTGAAAAGTCACTGCCGCTTCGTACTCAATTATGTTGAGAACGTAAAGCCGGATTAGCTGATTTCGGTAAATAGGGATCGGGTTGTTCATGTAATAATTGGGCAACCCGTTAAAAGCGTATAGTTCGTTTCTTTTGTCGTCGTTTACATCGTATCCTCCCATGATTAACAAGATTTCATCGGCGGGAGGGCGGGGTTTTGGCGGATCGATGATGAACATTCCATAGAGTCCTTTACCTATATGGCGAGTTACGGGCTCAATATGGCAGTGATATAGATGCACTCCGTAGGGATTGGCATCGAATTCATAAATAAATACCGAACCGTGTTTCACTGGTTTAACGCCATCCATTTCGCTGGTATGAACGCCGTGAAAGTGCAGCGAATGAGAATCTGCGGCTTTGTTATAAAAAATGACGCGGATACGATCGCCCTCAGTTGCCCTCAATGTCGGCCCCGGCACGCGATTGTTCACGTTCCAGGTGTTGAAAGCGACGGCGCTGTTAAGTTGGACGACCGAAGTATTAGCTTCTAGGCGAAATTCGCGTACCGTGCGCCCGTTTTCGCGCGTCACCGTGCCGTAATCAAAATCCCGCGCAATTTGCATCGGGTTGATATTGCTGACGGTGACTGCATCTGCGGGCATGGGCGGTATTCTCGCGACTGATGTCGGTTTGCGAGTCAAGTGTTGAAGTGCGATCGCGCCCCCCGCTACCCCAGCACCAGCTATTCCTAGCTGTAGCAGTTGGCGGCGACTCCAGCGCCCCGGCTTTTTCATGGCGGGACGATCGGATAAATCTGTCATAGTTATTGAAAAATATTCTCAAAAATTTGATTGCGTTTGAGTATAAGACATTTCCCGCTTGTTGTCAATAATTGTCAACAGTCATTTTTTTCTGCGAAATTAGAAAATTTCATGCTGATTTCATCTCAGTATGTGATGTTAGATGTTGGGGTAGATGCTGCCGATCGCTAACAATGTATAAAGATTTACCGCTATAAATTAGAGTTATGAGAGTTTTGCTAGTTGAAGATGAGCCCGATTTAGGGAAAGCGATCGAGCGAACCTTAAAGCAGGAAAAATATATAGTTGATTGGGCCCTCGATGGCAGTGAAGCTTGGGAATATTTAGACAGCCAGTGGACGCAATACACCCTCGCTATTTTTGACTGGTTGCTACCAGGATTGTCAGGATTGGAACTGCTGCGGAGATTGCGTGCTAAACATAGCGCCCTGCCCGTATTGATGCTGACAGCAAAAGACCGAATGGAAGATAAAGTTGCGGGACTAGATGCCGGGGCTGACGATTATTTAGTCAAGCCGTTTGGGATGGCGGAACTGTTAGCAAGATTGCGGGCTTTGCAAAGGCGATCGCCCCAAATTCAACCACAACAGAGACAGGTAGGGAATCTCGTTCTCGACTGCGGAAATCGCACTGCTTGTCATGTCGATACCCACGGCAAAAATCAGATAATTTCACTGACAAACAAAGAATTTCAACTGCTAGAATACTTTATGAAACATCCCAACCAAATTATCACCACTGACCAAATTCGGAATCAGCTATGGGAAGCGAGTGCAGATACCTTTAGCAATGTGGTAGCAGCTCAAGTGCGCTTGCTGCGACGCAAACTTGAGTCGGTTGGCGGCACGAATTTAATTGAAACTGTACACGGCGTCGGATACCGCATGAGAAATTAAAGTAAAACCGATAGTCCGGCAGGGAATGAATTCCCGGCCTCAAAGCTAAAGTCCTCTAAAGAGGACTAATGAGTTCTTTAGTCCTCTTTAGAGGACTTTAACTATTAGCCAGGGAATTCATTCCCTGGCGGACTGTTTGACTGACAGCTTAAGTTATGAAAAATGAATCAAAATAAACTATTTAACCGAACTCGCTGGCAATTAGCCATTTCCTATGCAGCAGTAATGGGTTTGATTTTAAGCTTGTTGGGATTTGGCGTATACAAGGCGATCGCCCACGCTCACTGGGTAGCCATAGACCGCGAATTAGAATCAGTAGCGGGGACGCTACACGACAGCCTAGAAACAAAATTGCAGCAGCCCGGACGCCTAGAACCAATAGTCAATGATCTTTTGCCCAACCTCCGCGTAATTGGAGTTAACGGCATTAAAGATAAACAACAGTTGCCCGATCGCCATATTTTAAGCGCTATAAACCAAAGCTTTTACTATATCCGTTTATTTGACAATTCAGGAAATTTGATTGCTACAGCAGGCGCTTATCCCGAAGAATTGCCACCGACATTTAACTCACAACATTGGCAAACAATCACTGACAGCCAAGGCAATATTTATCACCAAATTTCTGTATTGCTGCACACCAATAATCAGGAAGATTGGGGATATTTTCAAGTTGGGCGGAGCCTGCAAGACTTCAATGATTATCTCAGTACAGTGAAATGGGTTTTGAAATTAGGATTGCCTACAGCATTGATTTTGATAGGCTTTGCTAGTTGGTGGCTGGCAGGATTAGCCATGAAACCGATTTATGCTTCCTACCGACAAATCCAACAGTTTACAGCGGATGCTGCTCACGAATTGCGGACGCCTTTAGCGGCTTCGCAGGCGACTGTAGAATCGGCGCTGTTGACGCCTCAATTAGATGAAAAAGAAGCGCAGGAAATTTTGCGGACGATCGATCGCCAAAACCGACGACTGACTCAGTTAGTGGCTGATTTGCTGCTACTGGCTCGCATGGATAATCAAGTGATACGCGATCGCCCTCAATTGTGTTGTTTGAATGACCTTGTTAGCGATTTAGTAGAGGAATTGGCAGCTTTGGCGATCGCTTCTAAGGTAGCGCTAACATCCGAAGTGCGAGTGCAGCAGCAATTAAATGTTGTCGGCAATTCCGACCAACTTTATCGCCTAGTTGCTAATTTAATTGTTAATGCCATTCAATACACTCCGGCGGGCGGGAAAGTAACAGTTATTTTAGATTGCAATCACATCGAGGCGATCGTTCAGGTTCAAGATACCGGTATTGGGATAGCGGCGGCAGATTTAGAGCGAATATTCGATCGATTTTACCGAGTTAACAGCGATCGATCGCGCCATACAGGCGGTTCGGGACTGGGATTGGCGATCGCCCAAACCATTGCCCGGGCACATCGTGGCAGCCTCAGCGCCAGCAGCGAATTGGGGCAGGGCGCTACTTTCCTGCTGCGGTTGCCTTTGTAAGCTACTATGTGAGGGAAACTGACATCTTGCACCATGCTCAAGAACAGGCAAGATGCCTGTTCCACAAAGAGTGATTATTGTTGTGGGGAGTAGGGGTTGGGCATCCTGCCCGCCCGTCAAAGGCTGATTGAGAATTGTGCAAGATGTGGGGAAAACCGAATCATCTTTTTGTGGTAATCCCTTTTGCAGAAGAGAGCACGATCGCCGAAAATCATTAAATAGCTATTTCTCAGCAATTAGCAGTCATCACAGAGAAAAATTATGACAGTTTTAGAACAGGGAACAATCTCAATCCATACCGAAAATATTTTCCCGATTATCAAGAAGTCGCTATACACTGACCACGAAGTCTTCTTGCGGGAACTAATTTCTAACGCCGTCGATGCCATTGCCAAACTCAAAATGGTTTCTCGTTCCGGCGAATACAGCGGCGAGGTGGGCGAACCGCAAATCAACATAGCGATCGACAAAGAAAACAAAACCCTCTCAATTTCCGATAACGGCATCGGCATGACCGCCGACGAGGTAAAAAAATACATCAACCAAGTCGCTTTCTCCAGCGCAGAAGAATTTATTGAAAAATACCAAGGCAGCGGCGAAGACGCAATTATCGGTCACTTCGGTCTGGGTTTCTACTCTTCTTTCATGGTGGCGAAGAAAGTAGACATTGATACTCTTTCTTACCAGGAAGGCGCGCAAGCCGTACACTGGTCTTGCGACGGTTCTCCGGCTTTTGAACTATCAGAATCTTCCCGCACCGAACGCGGCACTACTATTACTCTTACTCTCCAAGATGAAGAACAAGAATATGTAGAACCCAGTCGCATTAAGCAGTTAATCAAAACTTACTGCGATTTCATGCCCGTTCCCATCAAATTTGAGGGAGAGGAACTCAACAAGCACAAAGCAATTTGGCGGGAATCAGCCAGCAATTTGCAAAAAGAAGATTACTTAGAACTGTACCGTTACCTTTACCCGTACCAAGACGAGCCTCTGCTGTGGGTACACCTGAATACAGATTATCCTTTTATTGTCAACGGGATTCTTTTCTTTCCCAAACTGCGGCCGGATGTCGATGTTACCCAAGGCAATATTAAGCTATTCTGCAACCAGGTTTTTGTCAGCGACCACTGCGAAGAAATTATCCCGAAATTCTTGATGCCGCTGCGGGGAGTTATTGACAGTACCGACATTCCCCTGAACGTTTCTCGCAGTTCTTTGCAAAGCAATCGCACTGTGCGGAGAATCGCTGATTATATTGCGAAAAAAGTGGGAGATCGCCTGAAAGAACTCTACCGCGACGACCGCAACGAATACATCCGCTGCTGGCAAGATATCGGCACTTTTGTCAAGTTTGGAACTCTCAACGATGACAAGTTCAAAAAGCAAGTCGAAGATATTTTAATCTACCGCAGCACCTACGAACCAACAGCGGACAAGCCAGAAACTGTAACGCCCGAAGTTCAGGTGCAAACTGAGGAAGGAGATTTGTGGCAAGATGTAACTCCGAAGTCGGAAAATTCGGCTTCAACGCAGCCTTACACGACGCTGAAAGAGTATTTGGAACGCAATCAAAAACGCCACGAAAATCGGGTGTTTTATTGTACAGATCCGGCGTCTCAAGCAACTTACGTTGCTATGCACAAAAGCCAAGGTTTAGAAGTGCTGTTTATGGATTCTTTCATAGACACGCACTTTATCAGCTTCTTGGAACGAGAACACTCAGATGTCAAATTCTCGCGGGTTGATTCCGACATCGATGAAACGCTAATTGACAAAGAGAAAGAAGCGGAAATTGTCGATCCGGCGACGAATAAAACTCGCAGCGAACAAGTTAAAGAAATGTTCCAAAAAGCTCTCAATAAGCCGAAAGTGAACATTCGCACAGAAGCTTTGAAGTCTGACTCTGCGGAGGCGACGCCACCTGCGATCGTACTTTTGCCGGAAGCTTTGCGCCGGATGCGCGACATGACGGCGCTGTTGCAGCAGCAAGCGGCCGAATTCCCCGAAGACCACGTTTTGCTGGTGAATACGTCTCACCCGCTGATTCAAAATCTGGCGAGTTTGAGTCAGGGTGCGATTATTCAAGGTGGCGGCGAGTCTCCGTCGGCTGAGTTGGCGAGTATGATTTGTCACCACGTTTACGACTTGGCTTTGATGGCCCAGAAGGGTTTCGATGCTGAAGGGATGAAGGATTTTGTCGAGCGATCGAATCAAGTCTTGACAAAATTGACTGAACGTGCCATGTAATTACCCCCCCCAACCCCCCCTTGCTAAGGGGGGGAGTAAGAGTTTATTTCCCTTGCTGAGCCGGCGATCGGGTGTTTTTTGTCCCCCCCTTAACAAGGGGGGCTAGGGGGGTTCTGCGCTGTTGCTATATAATGAAGCGATCGAATCAAGTCTTGACAAAATTGACTGAACGTGCCATGTAATTACCCCCCCAACCCCCCCTTGCTAAAGGGGGGAGCAAGAGTCTATTTCTATGGGTAAAGGGATAAGTCAAGCCTTCTTCCTTCTTTCTTCTTCCTTCTTCCTTGGGCTATAATGAAATGCTGCACGCAAAAAACGGTAATCTGGAGGGAAGTATGTCACGGAAATGTCAGCTAACGGGGAAGAAGGCGAATAACGGTTTTGCAGTTTCTCACTCGCACCACCGCACTCACAAGTTGCAAGAGGCAAATTTGCAGTGGAAGCGGGTTTGGTGGCCGCAGGAGAAGCGCTGGGTAAGATTGCACCTTTCTACAAAAGCGATTAAAACCTTGCAAAACAAGGGTTTGGAAATCATGGCGAAGGAAGCTGGAATTAACCTGTACAAGCTTTAAAAAACTTGGCTAATTGAGAAAAGGGCGATCGCACATTTGAGAGTGCGATCGCCCTTATTTTAGAGAAAAACCTTTACTAAAGCCACTTTCTGCATTTGAGTAAATAAGTAGTCATCTCGCCTTTGCCTTTAACTTCGATCGCGCCGCGACTTTCAAAGGAATACTTTTCTCGCAACTGCTGATAAGTTGTCTCTGTTACCTGAATACACCCCGGCAAGCCGTGAGATTCCATGCGGGAAGCGGTGTTAACGGTGTCTCCCCACAAATCGTAAATAAATTTTTTAATACCGATGACTCCGGCGACAACCGGGCCGCTGTTGATGCCGATTCTGATGCTGAAATCTTGATTGTGGATATTGCTGAAGTCAGTAATTGCCTGCTGCATATCGATGGCCATTTCTGCGATCGCTTCTGCGTGATCCGGGCGAGGAATGGGCAGGCCTCCAACTACCATGTAAGCGTCGCCAATCGTCTTAATTTTTTCCAAACCGTGCCTTTCTGCTAGGTTGTCAAATGTCGAAAAGATGTCATTCAGCAAGGCTACTAATTGCGTTGGAGAAACTCGCGAGCTCAATTGAGTAAAGCCTACTATGTCCGCAAACAAGACAGTAACGTCAGCAAAGGTGTCTGCGATCGTACTGTCTCCTCGCTTCAACCGATTTGCTATTTCTTCAGGCAAAATATTCAACAACAAGCGTTCTGATTGTTCCTGTTGAACTCGCAGTGCACTTAAAGTATCATTCAGAGCATTAGTTCGTTCTTTCACTCGAAATTCTAACTCTTCATTCAGCTTGTAAAGCGCCATTTCAGCCCGCCTGCGGTCTGTGATATCCGTACCGATTGCCAGCATTCCCGCGAACTTTCCTGCCGCGTCAAACAGCGGTTTATTTGCCCAGGATACCCAAACGCGATCGCCGCTGCGCCGGATACTTTCATTTTCATTTCGCGTATATTGTTCTGGGTTTTGCAAAATATCTCTCAACTTTGCTGCCAAATCATTTCCTGTTGTATCTGTCTTGGGAATAATTGTTCCCACGGCGTTTTTGCCAATTATCTCTTTTTCATCGTAACCAAAAAACTTCTGTGCAAATTCGTTAAAAAAAGTAATATTTCCTGCCCTATCTATTTTTAAAATAATGCTGTTAGCATTTTCCACTAATTCCCGATACTTAATTTCGCTTTGCCGCAGCGAATCCTCTGCTGAGGCGCGTTCGGCTACTGTCGCCGCCAACAGCAGCGATGTAACTACAATTACGCTCATAAAAGCCTGCAAAAATAAGATTGCCTGATTGATATTTTCCGCTTTGGCAATAAAAGGCCCGCCTCCCTGAGAACCGCCCCAAATGGCGATACTGGATACAATAAAAGATGCTAAAACCGCCCCTACCTGACCGAATTGAATGGTTGCCCAAATTACTAAGGGAAATGGCAAGTATTCGAGGGGATAACCGGAGAGATTACTTTCACTTTTTGAGTTGTAGATTAGCCAACTGACTGTTACTAATAACAGCAGGCATATTCCGGCACCGATGCGATTGAGAATTGTTTGAGAAGCTGTATTTGGTGAAGGGCGGGGCGCTGGTTTGTGGTTGTATATAATCAACAGCAGGGGAGTAAAAATTAACACTCCTAATGTATCTCCGAGATACCAATTCCATCGAATATGCCAATATTCGCTCCAGTCAACTAAACCCGTTAAACACAGGCGTAACGTGCCGAGAGTGCAGTTAATTTGAGTCGCAACTAGAGCGCCGCCCCAGACTAAATTGACTACATCTATGAGCCGAGATAGTGATGAGCGAAAGTTGAGTTTTCGCAACAAAGCAAATGCAAAAAAAGCTTGCAAGCAAGCACTGAACGCAGCTAACAATGCACTAAAAAATGACATTTTGTTGATAGTCTCGAACAAAAATACGCCTAAAGCTATTCCCGGCCAAACTCGCCGACCCAATAATAAAAGTGCAGCTTGTGCAATTCCTGCCGGCGGCCAGACGCAGCTAGCTAATGTATTGACGCCTGGGATTGAAATTGCTATTTTTCCTCCCAAAGCGTAAGTAAAAGCAATGGCAGCTACTTTTGCTAAGTATTGCGAATTTCTAGATTGAGTAAATCGCAGAAACTGATTTTTGTTGGGGTTCATACTGAGTATTATATGTTTAACTAACTATAGCAACCGCGACCGAATATTAGGACGTTCTTAATTGCTGAAACATGAGTTGTTATATTGCTTCTTCCTTCTTTTTCTGCTGAGCGAAGTCGAAGGGCTTTTTTCCTTACTGCTATAACTTGATGCCTGTAAGAAAGTAAGTGTTCATCTCGCCTTTGCCTTTAACTTCGATCGCGCCGCGACTTTCAAATACATACTTGTCCTGCAATATATCATAAATTGCAGACGTGACTTGAATGCACCCCGGCAAGCCGTGGGATTCCATGCGGGAAGCGGTGTTAACGGTGTCTCCCCACAAATCGTAAATAAATTTTTTAATACCGATTACTCCGGCGACAACCGGGCCGGTGTTAATGCCAATTCTGATGCTAAAATCTTGATTGTGCAGATTGCTGAAGTCAGTAATTGCCTGCTGCATATCGAGGGCCATTTCTGCGATCGCCTCTGCATGATCGCTGCGGGGCATGGGCAGCCCTCCTACTACCATGTAAGCGTCGCCAATCGTCTTAATTTTTTCCAATCCGTGCTTTTCTGCTAGGCGATCGAAGGTGGAAAAAATATCGTTAAGCAAGGAAACTAATTCCGGGGGAGAAATTTGGGAACTAATTTGGGTAAAACCGACTATATCTGCAAACAATACTGTTACTTCGGAAAAAGTATCGGCGATGATGCTTTGGTCTTGTTTTAATCTATCGGCGATCGCTTGCGGTAAAACATTGAGCAGGAGACGGTCAGATTTTTCTTGTTCTAAGCGCAAAGCTGCCTCAGCTTGTTTGCGAGTTGTGATATCTTGAACAGTACCTTCGTAATAAAGCAAATTTCCATGCCTGTCGCAGACAGTATAAGCATTCTCCGCAATCCAAATTATACTGCCATCTTGGCGGTAAACTTGAGATTCAAAATCTGATACTTTGCCGTTTTTTCGCATTAAATTAATGACTTCGGCGCGGCGTTCTGGGCATACATATAGCTGGCGGTTAATATTAGTTAAAGTCCCCTTCAACTCTTCAAAGGAACTATAACCGTAAATACGAATTAAAGCAGGGTTGACGCTGAGATATTCCCCATCTGGAGTAGTTTGAAAGATGCCGACGATCGCATTTTCAAAAATGCTGCGGTATTTTGCCTCAGCTTGTCGCAGCGCTTCTTCAGCGCGCTGGCGTTCTCGCGCTTCCATTGCGAAAGTTACAGAGTCTGCTAGAGAAACAGCGAAACTTTGTTCTTCAATAGTCCAACGGCGGGGCATTCCTACGTGTTCTAAACAGAGAACTCCGGCTGTTTCTCCGCCTATTTGAATCGGCGTATCTAGCATGGAAGTGATGCCGAACGGAATTAGGTAAGATTCCGCAAATTCTCTAGTTCTAAAATCGTTTTGCGCGTCAAAGGCAGCAATCGCGCGTTCTTCTCGCAGTGCTTGGAAATAGACAGGATAGTCTGCTTCTGCTAATTGCAAACCGTCTGAGTGCTGGTTGACAGCGTGATCGAACAAATCCAGGCACTCGATCTTGGATTTAGTGCGATCGTACAGCCATACGCTCGATCGGGTAACTTCCAGAGTACGGCTAGCAGTTTCAGTTATTTCTTGAAGCGCTTTTGTTAAGTCGCCTTGATTCAGCGCTTTATTTTTGGCTAAATCAATTAATGCCGATTTCTGTTTCTGTAGCTGAAGTTCGCTTTGTTTCAGGGCATTTGTCCGCTCTTCAACTCGGATTTCCAGCTTTTCATTGAGCTTTTGCAGGGCTATTTCAGCTTTTCGGCGAGCGGTGATATCTGTGCCGATGCAGAGGATGCCCAGGATTTCTCCCGCTGAATTAACCAGCGGTTTATTTGCCCAAGATACCCAAACGCGATCGCCACGGCGTCGGAGGTTTTCATTTTCATAGCTGGTAAAGCGATCGGGATTTTGTAAAATTTCATTATAAACCAACTGTAAGTTATTCCCTTCGATGTCTGTCTGCGGAAGAATTGTTCCCATTGCATTTTTACCAATGACTTCTTCCTGAGTGTAGCCAAAGAATATTTCAGCAAATTCGTTAAAAAAAGTAATATTGCCGTCAGCATCCAATTTCAGAATAATGCTGCTTGCATTTTCCACCAATTCTCGATATTTAATTTCGCTTTCTCGCAGCGAATTTTCTGCCTCGGCGCGTTCAGCTACCGTCGCTGCCAATAACAGCGATGTAATTGTCACTACAGCCATAAAAGCTTGCAAAAATAAGATAGCCTGAGTGATATTTTCGGCTTTGGCTATGAACGGCCCCCCTCCCTGAGAACTGCCCATAATTGCGATGCTTGAGACAATGAACGATGCTAGGACAGCGGCTCGTTGACCGAATTGGAGCGCCGACCAAATTATGAAAGGAAACGGCAAATATTCCAGGGGATAACTAGAAATAGAAGCTTCTGTTTTCGACACAAAGACCAGCCAGCTCACCCCAATTAATAATAATAACCATACTGCCCGCCAAATTAAATATCTTTGCTGGCTGCCTGTTTGTCTTTTTAAACGATCTGCGGTTACTTTAGGGCGAAAAAATATTAGGATTAAGGGAGTTAAAATTAAAACTCCCATTGTGTCTCCCAACCACCAATCCCACCGAACCGACAAATATTCTGTCCAATCTACTTTGCCCGCTAAATATAGGGAAAACGCGCCAATCGTGCAACTGATTTGAGTAGAAATTAGACCGCCAAACAAGATTAAATTAACTACATCTTTCAAGCGATCGAGAGATGGACGAAACCCCATCCAGCGCAGGGCAGTTACTGCAAAAACAGCTTGCAGAATTGCCCCGGCGTTTCCTCCCAGCCAAACCGCAAATATCTGTTCATTTGGGTTAACAAAATTTAGCAGGAATGTACCCAAAACTATGGCAGGCCAGACTTTACTCCCAAACAACAAAAGTCCAGCTTGTGCAATTCCTGCGGGTGGCCACACCGAGGCAGCAAAGGGACTAACACCTTGAATTGAAATTGCTAGCCTCGCCCCCACGGCGTAAGCGACAGCAACGACAGTTACTTGGGCTAAGTACCGCCCAATTCGGGATTGAGGGAATCGCAGAAACTGATTTAGGTTCAGATTCATACCGAGTTTTAAGTTTTAGGGGATTTCACATCAGAAGGAAGAGGGAAGTTCGGCAACGAGCAATGTACGGGATGTAACGGATGTAATATCAATTCCGGTTGTATCGGAATGAGGAAACCGCAGAGGACACAGAGGATACAGAGAAAGGGAAGAGAGAGATGAATAATTCTGATGCCAACGGATTTGATATAACGGATGTAACGGATGTCAGGAAGAGGGAATAAGGAAGAGAAAGAGGGGAGCTAATGTAGGGTGTACACCGGGCACATTGCGAGCCTAAATGTAGGTGCGCGGTGCGCGCACCTTACCAATTATAAAGGCTTAGTTGATGGCGGCTTCAATCCACTGTTTTAAAGTAGAATTTACTTCATCAATGAGAATTTCATGTGATTGGTGATTTGCTCTTTCCACGACTTCAACTTTGCCTGCTTTCAGCGAACGGCCCGGAACAATGCGATAGGGAATGCCGATTAAATCAGCATCTTTGAATTTAACTCCGGCTCGTTCGTCGCGGTCATCTAGCAAGGTTTCAATGCCAGATTGGTTGAGTTCTGCGTAGAGTTTTTCGGCGACTTCTACTTGTTGGGCGTCGGAAATATTGGGGATGCTAATGATGGCGTGATACGGCGCGATCGCCACTGGCCAAATTATCCCGTCTTTGTCGTAGGATTGTTCTACGGCCGATTGAGCTAGCCGCGACACGCCGACGCCGTAGCAGCCCATCACAAAGGGCATTTCTTCGCCTTGTTCGCTGGTGTAGGTGGCGCCCATTGCTTGGGAGTATTTTGTGCCTAATTGGAAGATGTGGCCGACTTCGATGCCTCTGGCGCTTTGCAAGGTTTGTTCGGGGTTGTGCACGGCCCGATCGCCCTTTTTGGCTGTTCTGACGCCTACAACCGTTGCTGGTAGAGGAAATTCTTTATCCCAATTAGCCCCGACAACGTGGTATCCTGATTCGTTTGAACCAGTGACAAAGTTTGTCAGCTCAACTGCGGTGCGATCGACCAAACGCAAAAACTTAGAGTTTACCTCCTTACTCCCAGCGATATAATCATCAGCAACATCGGGAGCCATATAACCGAGAGGTAAAGATTTAGCCGCCCATTTCCGCTGAGCTTCGGCATCGGGAACAGTCAAAAATAAAACAGTTTTAGCTTGATAATTGCCCGCTAACTTCGTCAACTCATTCAGCAACTTTACCTGATTCACATCTTGGTCGCCGCGAATGCTTACCAATACCAAAACAGTCATGCCATTGTCGTAAACTGCCTGGTAAAGCACATTTTTGACAACTTGCGTCGGAGAACATTTCAAAAACTTGCAAAGTTTATCAATTGTTTCAGTTCCCGGCGTTTCCCGCTTTTCAAAGGTTGCAAAGGGCGACGGTTCGGCATCAGCAGGCATCGATACAGCCTTTTCCACATTAGCTGCATACTGACCATCTTCAGTATAAAGAACTTCATCTTCTCCCGCTTCTGCCAGCACCATAAACTCTTGAGAACCAGAGCCACCAATTGCTCCAGAATCAGCATCTACTGCTCGGAATTGCAAGCCCGATCGGCGCAGCATATTGCTATAAGCTTGAGCCATATCCTGATAAGTTTTTTTCAAACTTTCTTCGTTTGTATGGAAAGAATAGCCATCTTTCATAATGAATTCGCGACCGCGCATCAACCCAAAACGCGGGCGAATTTCATCGCGAAACTTAGTTTGAATTTGATAAAGATGTAAAGGCAATTGCCGATAGGAACGAATCATATCTTTAGCAATTGTAGTAATTACTTCTTCGTGAGTTGGGCCCAGTCCCAATTCTCGCTGCTGCCTATCTGTCATGGCAAACATAATACCTTCAGCTTGAGTGTAGGTGTCCCAGCGGCCGGATTCCCGCCACAAATCGGCCGGTTGCAATTGCGGGAGGAGGCATTCTTGAGCGCCGGTAGCGTCCATTTCTTCGCGCACAATTTGAGATACTTTTTTGAGAACTCGCCACATTAAAGGTAGATAAGCGTAAATTCCGCTACCGATGCGCCGGATGTATCCGGCACGGAGTAATAGTTTGTGGCTGGGAATTTCTGCTTCTGCCGGGTCTTCGCGCAGGGTAACAAAAAGCATTTGAGAGAGTCGCATAGCTGATTTCCTTAAAATACCGGATGAGTGTAATTTTAGATCAACTTCTGATATTATCAGAACTAAGCCCGATTTGATTAAATATATGAATAAAATTTGGCAAAACTACGAAAAAGGTATGGCAGTCTTTGATAATTGTCACTCTCCTACTGTGCAATCTCAGTGGCTTGCCTTAAAAGATGAAATAGGAGAATTTGTTCGAGAACCTAATTTAAGTGAAATTTGGGATATTGTTCATGCTGCTGGTCGATTGCTTTACAAAATAATCGGAATTCCCTTATATTTACTGGCCTATCCTACTGTTCGCAAACACAGTCAACGTTTCGAGGAGTACGGATGTATTCGCAGCATTCGCAACTGTGAGGGTAAATGCTGCGGCAAAAAATCGTAGGGTACGCTGCGGCGCACCTGATATCATGTTTGTTGAATGACCCGCAATTACATTCTAATGACCCCACAGATAAATCTGGGAGCTTGAACTAGGGTCTAAAAAGTTTATTTTCCACGACTCCTGTACGTGGCAGCGTATCCGTTTTGGGCTGGGTCCATGCTTCAATTCTAAAATCTAAAATCTAAAATCTAAAATCGATTGACCTGATTCAAAAAACAATGCAACTTGAGGCAAGTGCCAAACCCCTATCCAGTAACTAATTCCCAATCTAAAATCTAAAATCTAAAATCTAAAATCGCATGACCAGATTTATTCACGACCAATTTGCCAAACAGTATCTGAAAGAACTATTAACCCCTCTCGGTAATGTAGAAACCAGCCGGGATGTCGCTGGAGAAGTAAGGCAGGTTGACGTTTTATTTTCCCCGAAAGCAGAACCGGAAGTTGAAGCAACAGCCCTCGGCATTCTGGGTCAAATCGCAGCAAAACCCGCTGTATTTGAACCCTTCCGCAGCCCAGTCCAAATCGGAGAAATTCGCAGTTGTCTGGGCAAACTCTTCGATATCCACGGCGAATTTGAACGCGCCGCAGTTAGAGAAAATACCCGGATTGCAGAGGCAGACTTGCCCCAACTCTGGATACTGTCGCCGACTGTTTCCGACACGATATTAGCTGGATTTCGAGCCCTTCCCGAACCGGAAAATTGGGTAAATGGAGTTTATTTTCTGGGCCCATCTCTGAAAGCAGCGATTATTGCCATTCACCAACTGCCCCGCACTCCAGAAACGCTGTGGCTGAGAGTTTTGGGGAAGGGAAACGTGCAGAAGCAAGCGGTTGCCGAATTGAGAGAATTACCCTCAGATAATGTCTTTCGGTTGAATGCGTTAGAATTGTTGTACAACTTGCGAACTATTTTAGAAGTCCGCCAAGACATAGATCGAGAAGATCGGGAGTTAATTATGGAACTGTCACCCCTCTACTTGCAACGGCTGGAAGATGCAACTCAGCGCGGTATCCAGCAAGGTATTCAGCAAGGTATGCAGCGCGCTCAACGCCTGATGGTTGAGAATCTGCTACAAGTAAAATTTAGTGAGATTGATGAAGAATTAGCCCAAATAATCGAGCCTTTGATTCAACTAGATCCCCTCGATCGCACGCGGCTGATTATGCTGCTCGATCGCTCTGAATTGCTAGCTCATTTTGAACAAAAAAATCAACCGGAATCCTGAGTCAGCAGCGCACTCTACAATCGGTAGGGTGCGCTAAATATCACTTTACTATTTATTATCGAGAAAATCGGGAGTTAATTATGGAACTATCACCCCTCTATTTACAACGGCTTGAAGAAGCAATTCAGCGAGGTATCGAGCAAGGTATTCCGCTAGGTATTCAGCAAGGTATTCAGCTAGGTATCGAGCAATGTATTCAGCAAGGTATCGAGCAAGGTATTCAGCAAAGTAAACGCGAGATTGTTGAGAGTATGTTACAAGTGTATTTTGGCGAGATTGATCAAGAATTATCCCAACTAATCGAGCCTTTGATTCAACTAGAACCCATCGAGATCGCGCGACTGATTATGCAGCTCGATCGATCGCAATTACTCGCTCGTTTTGAGCCTGAAAATCCAACGGAATCCTAACTCGCTAGCGCACTCTACGATATGTAGACTGCATCACATCGCCCTTTACTACTATTGATAATTGGTGGGGATCGCCCCAGCCTCAAACTTGCTATTTTTATGCGAACTCTGCTGCTACCAATCGCTTAAAAAGTAATTTCTGACTTTAGACGGATTTATTTTTTAGCTTCCAGAGCCATAATAAGCAGTAAGGATGAGATCACTATAGAACTGATTTACCACTCATCCCAATTTCACTAATAAGGGCTTCCGTAAGATAAAGCCGAACCCAAACAAAACCTCATCTAAAGATTACAAACACCCCTAGAAAAAAGTTGGGGGGAATTTTCGCTATGCCGAGTTAGGCATAAAAATTAAGGAGGTAAATTATGTTTCAAAGCGAGTTATTAATGTCGCTGTACAGTCCAAAATTCAATATTGCCCAAATGCCAGTAGAAATAGATGTGCCATTTGACCACCCCGATATCGGAGGGCTGATGTTTTTAAGCCCGCAGTTTTTTGTGGCATTAATCGCCGGAGTCATTATGGCTTTCGGCTTCCAATTCCTGTTAACAAATTTCTCGATCGCTGCCAAAATCTCAAATTGGGACGAGGCTTTACCCGACGATGACGATGATGATGAATCCGAAAGTATAGGCCGTAAAGTTCGGAAAATCGAAGGTTTAGTCGGGGGTTGGATTTTAGTCACCGTTAACCTGGCTTTATTTTTGGCTTGTTTTCTGGCAGTCAAACTAACTTCAATTGCCTCGGTAGACGGAGCGGCAATTATTGGTGTGGTAATCTGGGCTGCGTACTTTTTAACGCTGGTGTGGCTCGGTTCTAGCGCTGTCGGTTCGATGATCGGTTCCTTGATAAAAACAGCTTTTTCAGGCGTTCAAGGCGTCATGGGTACTGCCGGTGCTGCGATCGGCGGCAAGATGGCTAGCGACCAAATGGTCAATACTGTAGAGGCATCTGTTGCCGCTGTCCGCCGCGAGTTGAGTTCGGCTGTAGACCCGGATAGCATTCGCGAAACACTGCAAGATTATGTGGGTTCTTTGCAGTTACCGAAACTAGATGTTAAGGAAATTCGCGGTCAATTTGAAAAGTTGCTGGGCGATGCAGATATCAAATCTCTTGCGGGAAGCGACGTTCTGAAGAATGTTAACCGCCAGACTTTTGTGGATTTAGTTAAGAGTCGCACAGACTTTTCTCAAGAGGAAATAACTCAAGTTGCCGACCAACTCGAAGGCGTTTGGAAGCAAACTTTCGGCAAGCAGCAAGAGCAAAAAGACCCGAATTTAGAGTTGGTTGATTTTCTCAAGTTTGCGGCTCCCGATTTGCTGAAGTCTGACGAACTCAACGCCAAGCTGTCTCAAATTCTGGAAAGTAGGGAAAACAAATCGGAATCCAGCAGCGGCATGAAGCGAGCGATGCAGTTGGGTGTGGAAGCTCTGGTGGGCACTGTTTTGTCGCGGACGGATTTGTCTGATTTGGATGTTGAAAAAATCTCTGGTCAGTTGCAACAACTGACAGCACAAGGGACTCAAAAAGCTAAATCTTTTGCTTCTCAGGTGGGCGACAAAGTGCCTGCGCTGCCGTTCAATACAGCTAAGGCTGATGTGGAAAATTATTTGCTGAATGCCCAACCTTGGCATCTCAACCGGGAGACAATCAAGCAGGAATTTAGGGATGTTATTTACGACCCGGAAGCTTCTCCGGGGGCGGTTTTGCGCCAGTTAGAAATGTTTAATCCCGATTATTTTGTAGGGATTCTGGGCCGCCGTGAGGGGTTTGCTCCTGAACAGGTGACGGAAATTGCCGAACAGCTTGAAGGTGTCCGACAAGAAGTGTTGGAAATTGTGCAAGCTGCTGCTGGTGAAGAACAGTCTCAAGATTTGCGGAGCCGGATTGAGAATTATTTGCGATCGACCGGCAAGGAAGAATTGAATCCTGAAGGTATCGAGCGGGATTTCCAAGCGCTTTTGGACGATCGCGATGCTGGTTTTGAAGCTTTGCGCGATCGCCTGTCTCAGTTTAACCGCGATACTTTGGTGCAGTTGCTGGGTCAGCGGGAAGATTTCAGTCCAGAGGAAGCCGATCAGTTAATCGGGCGGCTCGAAAGTTCGCGCGATCGCGTGATTTCTAAAGCTCAAGAATTGCAAGAGCAAGCGCAATCGAAAGCGCAAGAATTGCGACAAAAGGTAGAAGACTATCTCCGCAATACTAATAAGGAAGAGCTCAATCCTGAAGCGATCGAGCGCGAGTTTCAAACGCTGTTAAGTGACCCCGAAGCCGGATTTAAAGCGCTGAGAGAACGCTTATCTCAATTCGATCGCGATACGCTGGTGCAGTTGCTGTCACAGCGCCAAGACCTCAGCGAAGAACAGATCAATCAGACGATCGACCGGATCGAATCTGTGCGCGACAACATTATCCACGCGCCGCAAATAGTGGCAGATAGAGCTAAGCAACAGTACGAGGAAGTTACTGCAAAAATTGGCGAGTACCTGCGGAATACAAACCTGGAAGAACTCGATCCAGAAGCCATCAATCGGGATTTGACTAAATTGTTTGAAAATCCGAAAGAGGGTGCTTTGGCACTTCGGGAAAGACTTTCTCACGTTGATCGCGAAACTTTAGTTAAGTTGCTGTCGCAGCGGGAAGATTTGAGCGAAGAACAGATCAATCGGACGATCGATCGCGTGCAAGATTCGATTCGCAGCATCGTGAAATCGCCCCGCCGCTTGGCCTCTCGCGCTCAAAAAACAGTCCGGGATTTCCAAGGAAGTTTGGAAAATTACTTGCGGAATACGGACAAGGAAGAACTCAATCCTGAAAGCATCAAACGCGATTTGCAGTTGCTGTTTAGCGAGCCGGGTATGGGGATGCAAAGTTTGGGCGATCGCCTGAAGCACTTCGATCGATCGACTCTGGTAGCATTGCTGTCGCAGCGGGAAGACATCTCGGAAGAGGAAGCTAACAAAATTGCCGACCAAATTGAATCTGTCCGCAACCAAATTGTCGAACAAGTTCAAATGGTTCAGGACAAGTTTCAGTCAGCAATGGATGGTATTTTCGGGAAAATCCGGGATTACCTCAATTCGCTCGATCGACCAGAACTCAACTACGAGGGAATCAAGCGGGACTTACGCAAAGTGTTTGATGACCCGCAGGCAGGATTTGATGCGATTAAAGATCGTTTAGGTGAGTTCGATCGCGATACTTTAGTTGCCCTGCTGAGTTCTCGTTCCGATATTTCCGAGACTGACGCTCACCGAATTGTTGACCAAATGGAAGGAGCCAGGGACAGCGTTTTATTGCGATCGGAACGCCTGCAAAATGAAACCAAAAAACGCATCAAACAGCTCAAGAACAAGGCCAAGCAGCAAGCAGAAGATGCGCGCGAAGCGGCAGCCGCCGCAGCTTGGTGGCTGTTCGGTACGGCTCTGACTTCTGTGGTTGTTTCGGCTTTGGCTGGAGCAATAGCAGTCAACGGGATTTCGGGTTTGTTTAGCTAGATTTTCAACGAGTTTGAAATAAAGTTCTCCTGATTCTAGGCTGGCGGTTTGCCAGCCTATTTTCTTTGGAATAATATCAGAGTCCTTCAGGATTCTATAGTTGGCGGAAATACTCTCGATAAATCGAGCGCCAAGTCGTGAAAATAAGGCAGATTAACAGACTCGTTGGGCAGAAAAATCAGCGTCCTGCGATAACCAAATTGGCCAGGGGCATTCTGATACGGCTCGCTGTAACATTCCAAGCAAGTTTGTAATAAATTAAATATCCAATAGTTCGAGATTCCGGCTTCAGCATAAAGGGGGAGCTTAACCTGTTTGTCGTAACTCAAAGAAGAATCTGCAATCTCAATCAGCAACAGTATATCCCCTGGACAGGGGTGAGAGGATAGATAGTCGTCAGGGCGATTTTGTACGATCGCACGATCGGGTTCTGGTTCGCTGTCATCAGGCAGAATAATAGGTTGTTGTCCCCGCAGTGTCGCCCTTTCTCCCAGCAGCTTAAATAACTCGCGTTCCAAGCGTGTCTCGCAAACCGAGTGAGCGGTACCTTTAGCTGCCATTTTCACAAGTTCTCCCTTGATTAACTCAACTCGATCGTCCTCACCAAAGAACCCCAGTTCTGTGAGGCGATGATATTCCGCTATGGTGAAGCGTTTTGCAGTTGCGATCGACATAACAGCCACCTCAATACAGGTCTGTTGCGATTATAGGCGATCGTCGATCGGCTAAACAATGCTAATCATGAGCTTCGCTAACAACAATCTTGTCAAATTTTCCTCATCCTTTGGTTGCAAATTTTCCCAATTTTGGTTAATTTACTCGCCGAACTTATGTCCGGGATCATATCTGCCTTAAGCAAGATTCTAGCATCACTATTTATTAGGTACTTTAACTTAAGTAGCAAACAAAAGTTTTCTCACCAATAAGAAAACTGAGCAATACATATTATTTTGGAGGCTTGAATGACATTTACTACTGCCGGTGCTTACGACCAAGGAAAAGCAGATATTCAGAGCTTGAGTGTAGACGACCAATTAGGTTTGCTGTGGTTTGTTTATACCGAAATGGGCAAGTCAATAACACCAGCGGCTCCCGGTGCTTCCGGTTCCGAAATCGCTCAGGGTTTGTTCGATCAAGTCAAACCGCTGCCCCACGAAGAACAACTACAAGTAATGCGCGACATTGCCTCAAAAGCCAATACTGAAATCAGCCGGATGTACGGCTCAATGAGTCCTGAAACCAAGCTGGCTTTTTGGTATTTCCTAGCAGTAGGAATGGACGAAGGAACTATTATTCCTATGCCTCCCGACTATCAACTTCCCGAAGCAGGAAAAGCTTTATTAGGAAAGGTTCAGGGCATGGACTTTCAGCAACAAATTGATTTCCTTCGCGGTACAGTTTTAGTAATGGGTGCTGAAGCCGCTCCGGGGGCTGGCATTTAAAAATAGGACTTACGAAAATAAACCCGGTTTCTCTGAGAATATCGGGCGTGGCAACGACGCACTTAGGAAGAAACCGGGTTTTTAGCCGTTTGATGCGTAAGCTGTTGTGCATTTAAATTGTATGTTGAGGGCGGGCTTTCCGGCCCACCCCACAAGAGTGAAAATTTCTTTTACCATGCAATTTAAATGCGGATTAGCTTAAGTTCTCAACAAGATTAGTAAGTAGCTCAAACTAATACGCCACGCCAGAAACCCGGCTTCTTCAAGAAACCGGGTTTCTGGCTGTTGTGTTTTTTTAGGTTTACGGCGAAGATCCGCACTTTACAGCTAATAACTGAATTCAACGGCTCTGTTTCCCACAACTTCCGGCGCAGCGACTGTTAAACGCATATCTTCGCAGGCAAATGTTAGCAAGGGCTGACCTAAGTTTAAACTGGCAAAAGGGCTTTCTTCTGGCACATCTAACTCGCCTTTAATCAAACCGATGCGAGACTGTAATCCTCCTTTAAATAACAGCAAATTGCTGCTGTCAGCGCTGAAAACATTTCCGCTAAAAGGCACCGGTAAGGCTAAGCTTTGCTGGCTGTAATTGAGGCTGCACAGTTGACGGTTTCCTTGGCTAACTGTGACGCGGTAGCCTAGCGGTGCTGCCTTTACCGCATCGCTACCTTCCCAACTAAATTGAGCTAATTCTTTAGGAAGTCCCCAAATTTCGCGCCCGCCGGCTACCGAGTTAGGATTGTCTACGTAAATATGGGAAATCCAAGCGCCCCATTTTCCTGCATAATTGGCGATCGCGCTAACTACAATTAACTCATTGTACTCCATCACCGAACCCAATCCGTAGGAGGATATATAAATGCCACCTAGGGTTTTTCCTGGCAATAAAGAGACAATTTCTAACTCAGAGGGAACCAAGGGGCGCACTCGTGCCACATCTACTAATTGTAAAGTCTCAACAGCATAACCTTGCAGATGCCAAGGTGCAGGTGGATATACCATTTTCAGTGATTAAATTTATGAGATTTTATCTTTATTTTAGCTTGGCGCTTCAAAAAGCAACAATTTTTGGTATTTGTTCACAAGTTGTTAGTAACTGAGATGTTGCACTATTCTCAATAAGCTTTTTATGAACAGGCTTTCCGGCCTGTTCCACAAGAAAATTCACTCTTTGTGGAACACGCATCTTGCCTGTTCTGGAGAATGGGGCAAGATGTGAGTAGTAATTTACTTTATTTAAACAAATTAATATGTGACGGTAAATTTGATGAATAGTTGACTTGGGTTATCTGTTGTATGGGGCGGGTTTAGTAATATTGTTAGTAGGAATTAGATATTATTCGTAAAACCCGCCCCTACAGATTTTATCAGCGTTAATCCGCCTTAATCCGCTTTAATCTGCGGTTAAAAACCTCCAAATCTACTTACTAGCATAGCCCGTACTCACCAAAAACTCCCGCAACTTCCCGAAGAATTGAGTGCGATCGCGTCCTTGATAAACCCTCTCCAACAATTGCCAACCTTCCGCCTCCTGGCCCATGACATACTTGTTCGCCATGAAGGCCGCCAAAACCCCCTTCACCTCCCCATCTTCACTCAGACGCTTGTTAGATTCCAGCCAAAGCTCAGCAGAATTCGTGTATACTTCCACCGGATACTGTTTGCTAACATCTTGCATTTTACCTTGGCGGTACTGCCAAATTTGCAGCGGAAAGCGAGAATCAGCGTAATTTGTAAAAGCCTCGGAAAATCTTCCGTCCAGACTCTTGAACTCTGGGATATCATTTTTGCCAAAATCGACTATTTCGTAACTCACATTGCCCCAGAAATGCTTGAGATGAGTGTATTTGTTAGCTGCCGAGTCGTAGCGGTAAATAAACGAATAATTGCAGCAGCGGACGCCGCTTTTGGTTGACACTAAATCTGCCAGCACTTCCGGTTCCTTGTCGCCGTCTAAATCACGGATTCGTAGCGATAAAAAACGTCCTTCTGATATTTCTTCGCTGGCTCTTTGGTCGGGGTTATCAACTAGAGAACGAGTCGGAATCAGCACTGGTTCTTCTAATAAAGTTTTACCGTCGCGGATAATTCTGATGCGGAGGTCTTTAGCATTTTCTGCTTCTTTTACGAAAGAAACTTCCGCCCGAACTTTCCCCGCTTCCGAGGTTTCTGTTGTTCTCGGCGGGCCGATATTCGGCGGAACTTGGGCGATATATTCCGAAGGAATTAAGGCAGTTTGGCCGGGTTTGGCGATCGCCTGACAGAAAAAACTTGCTACTTCGGCGCGAGTAGCATTCCGAGTAGGTTCTAGCTGTTTAACAGCCGGATAATTGACTACAAGTTGTTTTTCTGTGGCGGCGGCGATCGCACTTCTAGCCAGTTCGGGAATGTCCCGCGCATCTTCAAAAGTCGCATCCAAAATCTCAGCCGCCGGCCCTGCAGGTGTATATTTTAAGCCGCTGGTTAAAGCTACCAAAACCTGCCAGCGGGTAACATTCAATGTCGGGTTAAAAATACTGCCGCTGTAACCGGACATAAAACCCGTCTGATAAGCTTCTCGAATTGCTTTAAAACCCCAGTAATTTGTGGGAATATCTGCAAAGCTGATCGGAGATCGGACGGTTTGGGCATCTGGAAAAGCCATGCGAACCATGGCCGCAAACTCAGCGCGGCTGACGGGGCGATTCGGGCGAAAAGTGCCGTCTTCGTAATAGCCACTGATAATTTTTTTCTGTGCTAACTCCTCAATGCAAGCTTGCGCCCAATGGTTGTTAACATCCGTAAATTTGGCTTGAGCAAATGCCGGTGCTACATTCATACCGGGAAACACTAAATTCCCGATGATTATCCCCAGGGCTACCAGTAAACCGATGATAGCTTGCCATCTGTGCGATCGAATCATAGAACAGACTCCTCTACTTACAAATTGGCGATCGAAACCGAAGCAAATTTTATAGAATACTAGGTATATTAACCCGATTTAATACCAGTTCTTAAAATTTTACCGACAACTAAGGACACGGCAATGCCATGCCCCTAATTTTTCGAGTTGTATAATAAAGCTTACTTCGACTCGAAAGTCATCTCCACGGCCATTGTTGTTGTGATTGTTAATTCTTCAGAACTGCCAGCATTTTTAGCACTCATTTCGCTATTTGAACTAACAGACGCAGTAGACCGAAAAGGGTTTAATCTATCCAAGCGCATTGTGATTGCTCCCCCACCCTCAGAAGTAAAAGATTTTAGGGTTAAGGTAGTTCCCGGAGGCAGTTGGGGAGAGGTAATATTTTGAGGGTTTGCTTGCTGCTCTATACTTACATTCAGAGAGGCAACTCCATCTTGCCAGCTAGCCAATTCATAGGTAGAAATGACATTCATATTCATGCCACTGAAATCAGAGGAAGAAGAAACGCGCCATTTGGCTCCTTTTCCGACTGCTTCGGCAGGCAGCGGCGAGGCAAGTTGCTCTAGAGATTTAGACGTTTGTCTAACCATTTGTTTGAGGTTGTTGTCAGCTCCTTCGGGCAAAATAAAGTTACCTCCTTTATTAAAACCGCGATTGTCCATGATGAAAGAGCCTTTCATTCCGACCATGCTTTTGAGTGCGGAACGCATGGCATCTAGGGCTGCTGGCGGGGTATTTCCAGTATCGCCGATGATATCTGCGTTAGTATAAGCAAACTCGTAGTGAATATCACCGTTGGGATCAATTTTAGTGACTTTTGTCTCGAAAGTCATCACCGATACTGGACTTTTAGCCGCAGGCGAAGAGCGACCCAATGCGGATATTTTCATATCCATTTTTAGGGTCATAACTGTCGTTTCTTTGACATCGATAGCTGGTTTTAAACGCAGTTGCTGTCGGGGTTCCACTCCCGGATTTAGCAGTTCCACTTGCGGGGTTTTTGAGTTGGTGGCAGGCGCGGATACGCCAGGGGATGGCTGCTGAACTAGAAGTGGAGTTTCAGCACTTAGGGAAGCAGGAGAAAGCTCGATCGCCCATCCGGCACTTACCAAACAAAGAGATGCAATAAACTGTCTTTTTTTCATGGACTTAATTTCCTGTTATTTGAATGTTGTTCTGTTGCCACAGTCGATCGACTGTCACGAATTTGTAACCTTTGTACAAAAGCAATGGAATTATTTTATCCGCCGAAGCTGCAACATCTTCACCACCGCAAAAGCCGTCGTGCAGTACAATAATTGATCCGTTTTCTGTTTGCTGCACGATGCGACTAATAACTTTCCTCACCCCCGGCCGCACCCAATCTTCCGGGACGACACTCCACATTACAGGACGATATTCCCACTGTTGCAATAACTCTAATGTTCGCGGCGTAAAAATGCCGTTGGGCGGCCGCACGTCCAGGATGAATTCTGGGTCTAAATCGCAAGCTTTGGCAATTGCTTTCTGCGTGTCCTCTAAACTTTGTTTGAGTTCGTGGGTTTTGAGTTTAGGAAACGATATATGCTGATAGCCGTGGAGGCCGATCCAGTGTCCGCGATCGTACACTTCTTTAGCCGTTTCTGGATGCCTGTCCACGCAAAAACCTAGCCAGAAAAAACTAGCTTTGATGTCGTATTTATCTAAAATTTTTAACAGTTGAGGTGTGTGCTGACGGTGTGGACCGTCGTCAAATGTGAGGGCAATCTCTCGGCTTTTGATATCTCCCGTCCACAGACATCTGGGAAAAGCAGATTTGAGGATGGGATGAACGACAGGAAACAGGGGTGCTAATGGCATTGATTAATGTTGTTTAGGGCGATCGGGTAGAAATGAAGCTGCGTTACAATAGAATAAAGTTAACTCAATCGAGGTAAATATGACAACTGCCGTTGATATAGGAACGCTAATTGTCCGCACGCCCGGAACTTGCGGCGGCCGCCCGCGAATTGCAGGAACTAGAATTACGGTAGAGAACATTGCTATTGATTTTAATGCGGGATGGACTCCTGAAGTAATTGTTCAAAAGAGAACGCACTTGAATTTAGCACAGGTTTATGCAGCCTTAGCTTACTATTATGCGAACAAAAAGCAAATTGACGCGGAAATAGCAGCAGAAAATGCTGAGTGGGAGCGCTTGGAAGCAGACTCTATGGCAGGTAAGCTATCGTGAGTAAGATTCGTTTATATCTTGATGAGGATATTCAGGAACAAGCTCTAATCTTAGCTCTGCGAAATTCGGGTGTAGATGTGATAACAACCTCGGAGGCTAACAGGCTGAGTTTTTCAGATGAAGAACAGCTCACTTGGGCAACCGAGCAAAGGCGAGTCGTTTACAGTTTTAATAGGAGAGATTTCAGCCGTTTACACAATATCTGTATTGCAGAAGAGAGAAGTCATGCTGGAATCATTCTTGCACAACAGCAGCGGTATTCAGTGGGCGCACAGTTGCGGGGACTTTTGAATTTGATTGCTGCTAAGTCAGCAGAGGAAATGATCGACCAACTGGAGTATCTTGGAACTTATATAAGAGATGAATAAAAATATGAAATAAACTTGAGTGAGTGCCGAATACTTAATGGTTTAACTCTTTTGATATAGACTAAATCTAGCCACAGTCTATCGACCTCTATCTCGCGGTTGATGCGATCGCCCTACAGTGTCTTCCTATACTAAAAACTAGCACAAGTAATCTACCTACCATCAAGGAGGAACAATGACCGAGGAATATTTAGCCGAACGAACAGTTTCAGCCGTATTTAAGGAAGAAGAACAATTAGACGGCGTAATTCGGCGGTTGCTCGATCGCGGAGTTTCCCGCGACCACATCTCAGTAATGGGAAAAAACTTTCAATCTAAAACTAAAATTGCCGGCTTTATTACTAAAAAAGATGTGATATTAGGCGGTCTGCGAAGCGGGGCGATTTTTGGTTCCTTATTCGGTTCTTTTTTGGGTTTGCTAACAGGCGTCGGCGTGCTGTTTATTCCCTTTGTCGGTGCAGTAGTATCGGCGGGCCCGCTGGGTGCGGTACTGTTGGGTGCAGCTAGCGGCGCGATCGCAGGTTCAGCCGGTGCGGGTCTAGTTTCCGCTTTGGTCGCTTTGGGAATGCCCGAAGAAAAAGCAACTATCTATCAAACCCGCGTTGAAGCAGGCGAATTTCTCGTGATGGCAGAAGTTCCCGCAGATAAATCGGGCGAATTTCAACTCTTGCTAGAAAGTGCAGGTGGCGAAGAAGTTTCAGTTAGCGAGATGACGCTGCCGCGCGCCGTCAAAGGTCGCTGCAATAGTCCGGCAGATTTGTCTCCCGAAGTGCGATCGCACCTGTCGGAAGCAGCTCAAAAAACCTTTATGGAATCCTACAACGCCGCATTTGATGAAAGCAACGACTCGATACAAGCGGAACACACCGCTTGGAGCGCCATTCACCAGCAGTACGAAGAAGATGAAAACGGCGTTTGGACTAAGCCTTTAGCGAAAGTCTAGTCTTGCAATCGCAGTAAACTAATAAAAAATACAATCAAGCCTCTCGAACTTTGATTCTAGAGGCTTTGACGATTTTAGATTTTAGATTTTAGATTGAAAAATGGTGCACAACTTAATTCGTAAAGACTTGGAAATTACCGAAAGTCTCATTACTTTTTGAAAGTGATATAGCAATCCTAAATCATTTGTGAATTTCTTACTCCCTCCCCTTGGTAAGGGGAGGGTTGGGGTGGGGTAAAAAAATTACGACTAATTTAGGATTGCTATATTGCACTAGGTTGCGTTGTCAAGTACAATCTATAAGCTTGCAATATAAAATTGAGTTAAGCAAATGCAAAAATACGTTTGTACAGTTTGCAATTACGTCTACGATCCAGAACTAGGCGACCCCGACGGAGGCATAGCTCCCGGTACTGCCTTTGAAGATATCCCCGACGATTGGGTTTGTCCCACTTGCGGGGCGGCAAAATCCGATTTTGAACCAGAATAAGCGAGAAAAAAATTTGTCCGATCGAATCCTCAAAATTACAGTCATTGGCGGCGGTGCTGCAGGTTTTTTTAGTGCAATTACCTGTGCCAAAACCTACCCGCAGGCCCGCGTCACTTTACTAGAAGCTGGCCGGCAACTCCTGGCAAAAGTTCGCATCTCTGGCGGCGGGCGCTGCAACGTGACTCACGCTTGTTTTGACCCCGGTGTTTTAGTGCAGAATTACCCCAGAGGAGGGAAAGCTCTGCGCGGTGCTTTTACTCGATTTCAACCCCGCGATACTGTAGAATGGTTTGCAGGTCACGGTGTGAAGTTGAAAACAGAAGAAGACGGGCGAATGTTTCCGATCACAGACGATTCGGCGACAATTGTTAACTGTTTGATTCGGGCTGCTGAGGATGCAGGCGTAAACATTCGCACGGGCGATGCAGTAGTTTCTGTAAAGAAATTAACATTGGAGGGCGGGCACGGGGGCACCGCCCCTACATTTGAAATTGAGTTGAAATCTGGGGAGAGATTTAAGTGCGATCGCATTCTTCTCGCTACAGGCAGCAATCCTTCCGGTTATAAGTGGGCAAAAGAGTTAGGTAATACTGTAGAACTGCCCGTTCCTTCTCTATTTACTTTTAATATTTCCGACAGCAGAATCAAAGATTTAGCCGGAATTTCTGTTCCTAATGCTAAGGTCAAATTGCCGGGAGCTAAATTAGAACAAAGCGGGCCTTTGCTAATTACTCACTGGGGTTTAAGCGGGCCTGCTGTACTCAAACTTTCGGCTTGGGGTGCGAGATTTTTGCACGATCGCCATTATAAAACCTCTGTGCTGATTAATTGGCTTCCCCAGTACAATGCGGAAGTTTTGCGGCAGCAACTGCTAGCGGTGAAGTCGCAGTTGTCGCACCGATTGATTGTCTCTAGCTGTCCGTTTCCGGTGCCGCGCCGCCTCTGGGAACGTTTGACAAGTTCGATCGGCATTGACGAGCAAAAACGCTGGGCAGACTTATCTAACAAAACCCTCGATCGCCTCCTGCAAGAACTCGTTCAAGGCGAATATCAGATTGCCGGAAAAGGGGCATTTAAAGAAGAATTCGTCACCTGCGGCGGTGTCAACCTCAAAGAAGTCGATTTTAAGACAATGGAAAGCCGCCGCTGTCCCGGACTTTTCTTTGCGGGCGAAATCTTGGATATCGACGGCGTGACGGGCGGTTTCAACTTCCAAAGTGCCTGGACTACAGCGTGGTTGGCCGGGAACGCGATCGGCAAACCATCCGATTGTAGATTGTAGATTTTAGATTTTAGATTGCGGAATACTTGCTTTGTAAAGGTTTAGGAGTTGCGATCGGGCGATCGGCTCGCCTATATTAAATTTTGTGTTATTTTTGAATTAAGGCGCACCAAATGTGTGTCCACTTCAGCTTGTAGACAAAATTCGCCGTTTGGCGGACTTAACATCGGGTGAGATAAATGAAAAACTTGAATCTAAAAACCCTAAAGTTCGATCGCAACCTTGAGGGCCATGTTGACTCACCTTTCATCGAAAAAAATGGCTTGCTGGAATTCAACCCCAAATTTATCAGTCCCGAATTTTTAACAGCCTGGACGTTTGAAACACACCTGTACGACGAACAAGTTGCGATCGACCACTTTGTCCTCACATTCCCTAGCCGCACCGAACTAGAAAACTACGCCAAATCTTTTTACCCCTTCGGTGCCAAAACAGTTGAAGGCCCCGACTTGTTCCCGATTAACTTTTGTTCAACAAACATTAACGTTCCCTCCGATTTGTGGCTGCATTTAATGACCTTATTAATGCCAGCGGGCGGCTTAGTAGTATTAGATGCGCCCCACGCAGCCGGCGACCAAAAAAACCGCTTTCAGCAAGAAAGAGGATTAGAAGCAGTTCACCACGTCGCGATTCGAGTCGAAAACGTGCAGAATGCTGCTAAAATATGGCAAAATAAAAACTTTAAACCGCTATCAGAGCGTCCTCTAGACTACGGCTCATTAACTCAGTGGTTTCTGCAAAACCCCGCCGGACAAATCATCGAATTAATCGATCGCCACCCCGGCAACAACGCCACCTTTGACTGCCAAAATATATCTGGTTTGCGCCTTAGTGAAGTCGCCAGTCAATAGGGCAGGCAAGATGCCTGTCCCACAATTCCAAATTATCTCGTTCCCAGTCTCTGACTGGGAATGCCGATTCGGAGGCTCTGCCTCCTGTCTTTTCACTAATAAAATATATGGTTGCAATAAAAATCCCCAAAGTCACCATTCAACCCCCAACATTCAACTCAGTTGAAGAAGAACGCCGCCACCGCAAACAGCGTTTAGCCGCCGCATTTCGATTATTTGCCCGCTTCGGATTCAGCGAAGGAATTGCCGGACACATCACCGTCCGCGACCCCGAACACCTCGACCATTTCTGGGTCAATTCTTTTGGAATGCACTTTAGTTTAATTCGAGTCAGCGACCTAATTTTAGTCAACCACAAAGGCGAAGTTGTTGAAGGAAATAAACCCGTCAACGAAGCAGCATTTGCCATTCATTCCCAAGTGCACAGCGCCCGCCCCGACGTAATCGCAGCAGCCCACGCTCATTCTCCTTACGGCAAAAGTTGGTCGAGTTTGGGCCGCCTGCTTGACCCGCTGACGCAAGATGCTTGTTCTTTTTATGAAGACCAAGCTTTATTTGACGATTACACCGGAGTTGTTTTGGAAATCGAAGAAGCTAAACGCATCGCCAAAACTTTAGGTGAGAAAAAAGCCATTATCTTACAAAATCACGGACTGTTAACAGTAGGTCAAACAGTAGATGAAGCGGCTTGGTGGTTTATTGCAATGGAACGTTCTTGTCAAGCGCAGTTAATGGCCGAAGCAGCGGGAAAACCAATTCTCATCAAGCCAGAATGTGCGCGTTTAACACAGCAGCAAGTAGGGTCTCACCGCATGGGATGGTTTAGCTTTCAACCGCTTTATGACATGATTGTGCGTCGGGAACCTGACTTATTAGATTAGGAACTAGGCGGTTGAAACCGCTACTACACAAACACAGTCCGCCTGCGGCGAATCAAGAATGAAGGGGTATTAAAGCCGGATTTAGTATCAGAAGTGAAAAATTTATAAATTCATGCTGACACGGATTCCAGCCAAGCTATCAAATCCTCTTGACTGGTAAAATCTAACAAGATTTCTCCTAAATCATCTAATTGTTCGAGAGATAACTGCTGGATGCGAGTTTGAACTTCTGGTGGGATTTCGCCAGTGCGCCGCGCGATTTGACGCAGAATTAATGCTGTTTGCCCCTCAATTAGACCTTCTTGGCGACCTTCTTGGCGACCTTCTTGCATCCCCTTAATAACAGCACCGCGTTGGTCTTCAAAGAACATTTCCCGCTTTTCTAATGATGCTAACTCGTCAAGGTTTAAGGTAGACCTGTTAGCAATGTTAAAAGCTGTTTGAATTTCGGGTACTGAGGCCAATTTATCCGGTATTTCCTCCAGTTCAGGAGCATTTTTTATAAAATAAATCCAGCTTTGAATCAGATTTTCCACTTGTTCTAATTTTTTGTTAAACTTTGGTAGTTCAACAAAAACTAACTCTATTTCTCTATAATACTCGAAGTTTTCTTCGACTTCTTTAAATACAAAATGTGAGAGAAACTTTTCGGTATTTTCAAACAGGATAAAATCCGTAATTGTGAGAGCGATGAGAGGATTTAATTTTGAGTAGCCTTCTCTGCGTTTGAGTTGAGTGGCGTAGGTTTTGGCTGCATTATATATGACGCGCTTAGTAAAAGCTTCTACATTGATGACCTGCATTTCGATAATTACAGTTTTGTTGCCCGTAATTTTTGCTTTGACATCCAGGTAAGTGTCTTTTAACCCAGTAATGCTCGGTGCGGCGTAGGGATCGATGATTTCTAAGTCTGTAATTGTCGGCTCTGCGTTGTAGAGCATAGCATTGAGGAAGCTAATCAAAACTTCTTTGCTCTGGGGCGAAGCAAAGATTTTTTTGAAACCAAAATCTGTCTTAGGGTTGATGAAATTCATAATTGATAATTAGTAAATGGTGTTTTAATGTGATAATTATATCACAAAATTCCTTCCATTTCTAAATCTTCAATTATCTGCAATCCGCGCGGGTCGCCGACTCGCAAAAGTGAAGATTTAGCATCTTCCCTCACGCCCATATCTTCATCTTCTTCTAAAGCTTCAATCAAACCGTCGATCGCCCCAGCGTACACTATATTATTCGGCAATTCGCGGGCCAGTTGCCCGATCGCCCAAGCGCAGTTGCTCCGCACAGCAGATACAGAATCTCCCCGCAGCGTTTGAATCAACGGCGGAATCGCCGCAATCACCACATAGTAACCAACTTTTGCCATTTGACCCAGAGAACTCGCCGCCCACAAACGCACCGCCGAAATATCAGTTCTCAGAGCATCAATTAAAGATGGCAAAGCGCGGTGATCCCTGCAATTTCCCAAGGCCCAAACTACCCCTTTGCGAACGTAACCATTCCAGTCGCGGTTAAGCTGAAGAATCAGCGGTTCCACAGCATCGGGACTCGGATTTCGCCCCAAAGCATAAGCCGCGCTTACCCGCACCAAGGGGCAACCGTCTCTCAATAAATTAATTAAATGCGAAATTGCTCGATCGTCCTGCAGTTCGCAAAAAGCCCGCGCCGCAATCATCCGGTGCTGAGGTTCCGGGGATGCAAGCATTGGCAGCATTTCATCGGGATCTGGCAGCGGGGGTTCGGATTCGTCAAAATGATCCAAAGGGCTTTCCAGTTCCGTGTCAGTATCAAGGGCGTTGGGGTAGTCGTTATTGTTCATAAAAAAACTTTACCGCACAGAGGATGCTCCTAAGCAACTCAGTCAGCAGTCAGCACTCAGCAGTCAATAATTGTAGGGGGCGCTTGTCAGCAACAGGCTTTCCGGCCTGTTCCACAACAGATAAATTTTCTTGTGGAACAGGCCGGAAAGCCTGTTCCTAAAAGGCTAATTGAGAATGGTGCAACATATGACTTACAACAAACAAATTCCTCTGCTGTCACCTAAGTTTGTAGTGAGGACTTCAGTCCTCATAATTGCTGTCACCTAAGTTTGTAGTGAGGACTTCAGTCCTCATAATTGGCATGAATCAGGACTTTAGCCCTGATTCCAAACCAGTAGAATTTATATTTCAAAGGGATTTGAGCATCGACAGGGAATGAGTTTGATAGCCTAATTTTTGATATAGATTCACCGCAGGCTGATTGCTCAGAAATACTTGCAAACCAATTTGCCGATCGCCCCTTTCCCGCGCCCAATTTTCAGCATGAATAACTAAAGCTGCACCGACTCCCAGACGGCGATGTTCCGGTGCTACGTACAGCAAAAAAATGTGAGCATAGCGTTCTCCGGTGGTTTGGTCGATCGCATTTCCCAACCACAAACATCCCACAACCGATGTCAGATTTTGCGCCTGAGATTGGGGATTGAGATACTGCGAGGGAAGCGTCGGCAAAATTTCTGCCTCTTCCGGGGTGGTTTGAGTCGATGGGAGGTATTATCCTCCGCACCTCTCGGTTAGATCTGGGCGTGCGACTTTCACCGCACCCAGCTCCCGATGTTCTTGGCTTGCGCCTTTGCTCATGTGGATATAATCGTGGCAGCTTTCGTGAACCGCTAAGAGGTTATTAGTTTTCGAGTTACTATGGTTTCCATCTAAATGGTGTAGATGTACCTTTTCATCGCCTAGCATTTTTAAGCCACATTTCCCACATTTATGGTTTTGCCGTTTTAAAGCTTTAGAGGTTGCGCCGTCATAGAGCTTGCTGTAACGCTCGCTCCAGTAGGCTATATCTCCGTCGTAGGGAGATTTCTCTCCTTTGACATTGACAAATTTGTTTTCGGAGTAAGGAACCGATGGGAATGCTTTATCAAGCAATTTCTTGCTGGTGTCGCGAGATTGTTTCGATTCCTTGTTGAATACCTTGAAGGCTCTATTTTGGACGAACCACAGTGATAGCCGTGACCCATCCAATTTACAGTAGCGGTGGTAATTTCTCCAGCCTCTAACCACAGGGGCTAATTTCTTAGCCTTGACCGTAGCACCATAATTCGAGTTGTTAACGATGTGTTTTACCTTCTGACGGAACGCTTTAAAATTGTCCGCTGATGGAACGCATCTAAATTTCCCGTTGTTTTGCACTTTGAAATGCCAACCGAGGAAGTCAAATCCATCTGTCGTAGCTGTTAGTTTAGTTTTCTTTTCACTAACCTTCATTCCTCGTTCTGCCAGAAATTCGCTGACTTTATCAAGTATTGCCTCCGCATCATCTTTAGGTTTCAGAATTATTACCATGTCATCCGCGTAACGGACTGATTGATGTATTTCCTCAATCCCATTGAGAGCTATGTTGGCTAGTAATGGACTTACCACGCCCCCTTGCGGGGTTCCTTGTTCTGGAAATTCTGGATTGACTCCTGCTTTTAGACAGCGGAATATTCCGGTCTTGATACCCTTTGGGGCGATGAGTCGTTCCATTATGCTGGTGTGGCTTATCCTGTCGAAGCATTTTTCGATATCGAGTTCGATAACCCGTTTTTCTATTCCGTGGGCGTTTGAGCGTAGATTCTGGAACAGAAATTTCTGCGCGTCATGCGCCGACCTTCCGGTTCTGAATCCATAACTCCGGGCGTGGAAGGTTGCTTCGTGTGCTGGCTCTAGCGCGTATTTTGCGAGGCATTGCCACGCTCTATCGGCGATAGTCGGTATCTTAAGGAGGCGGGTACTCCCATCCTTTTTGGGGATTGGTATTGAACGTAACTTCTGATGATTCCAGTTGTTACTTTTGGCTCTGAGTTCTTCACTCAGTGCAAGCCTTTCCTCAAATGTGAGTGAGGCTCTTCCATCGATTCCCGCAGTCTTTTTGCCAGCATTCAGTTGTGTTACTTGACGTATTGCCAACATTCTTGCAGCCCGAGATTTCAGAATTAGCTTTTGAAGGGACTTCGCTTTCCGCTTGTCTCCAACCTGAATCGCTTTATACACGCGCTTTTGTAGGCGGAATAAATCACGGCGGAATTTCTTCCACGATAACGTTTTCCAAGATTCACTAACATTGCTGTCGTGCCTAATCATGCTCTGCTCTAGTTTGTGTACTCTGAACACCTCAGACCAATTACGGTCTGTCCTACCCGAACTAAGGGGGTTCCGCTGCTCGTCTAGCCTACGAAAGGGTTCGACTTCCCCTTGACCCTCAGTTCGTTTTTCTTCGTTCCCTCGGTTAGATTGATTGTTCCTTTAGGTGGAGCCAGCTTTAACTACTGGATTCCCTGGACTCTTGCCGATATTGAAAAAGGATTCGGCGGGAATAAGCTCCAGTGGAGTCGGGAGTTTTAGTCTGTGTCCCGTTCGTGCCTGAGTTACTTTTTTAGGCTCTGTTTTCACCATCGGAACTCCCCATTAACGCCAGTGTCACCTCACATTAGATGTCTGATTGCGTCCTGTTCCCAGCTTCACTCTCCAAGAATCGAGCTTGGTCGGTGTGGGCAGATAGGGAGTCATACCTGAGTCTGGCAGAAGGGACTTGCACCCTTATCAAACCGAGAGTTCAGCCTTGTGGCTGGAAACGCTATGTACGGGCTTTTACCGTGGTTTACGCTTCAACGAATCGCACTTTTTCTGGCACTCTACCCACCAAACCGGCGTCTGGTTAGAAAAATACTGCTCGACAGTTTGAGCCAAATGTCCCAATTCGCCATTGGGGTAAAGCTCTTGGTATGTCCGGTGCATAAACTTTACCAGTTTTGCTCGATCGAGTCCCGATCCCGATCGCAGCCCGTAGCCCGGTATTAGTTGAGCAGACATCAGCTCAGCGGACATCGAAAGCGGAATAATTTAGTCCCAAGAAAATTGGATTCACTACTGCCGCTTGCTTTTGGGGGATCGCTTCCTCAATCGGTGCCGGGGCAGCCATGTCACCAGGCAAAAAGATGCGAGCACTGACTGCTACCAGAGCCGCGAAAAATACTAATACCGCTATCAATGGAGCAATGTATTGACGAATAATACCCATAACCGCAAAAACTTAATTCTTGAGTTGATATTATCAAGTGTACCATAAAATCTTGTCAGCTATAATGGCTACCATTGGACAATTAGCTCAAGAAGAGAGCGATCGCAAATCCCAACAAACAGAAAATATAATATTATGAGTGCCTCGCCTGCTGTTTATGAAGCTCTGGCTAAATCAATTGTTTTTTTGAATCAAAAGCCGAGCGCGGCAAATGAAGTTTCGCGTTTCCTCGATACTAATGGCTACTATATCGATCGCATATTCGACGACCCAGAAACCAACTTTTATGCGATCGGGTTCGGTTCATCCAATCCCGAAAACCCGCCCGCCCTCGTATTTAAAGGTACAGATTTCATCGACGGCGACGCTATCTTTTCCGACTCGCGGGACATTGGTTTACCTGAATTTGAAAAGAACAAAGATAATATCCAAAATTGGCTCACAGAAATCGGTCAAAATACTGGTAAAAACCCCAGCAAATTATTGCCCGATGTCATCGGACACAGTTGGGGCGGAGCAGTCGCTCAAATTGTAGCAACAGAATACACAACTCTGACCGGCGATATCTTTACTTTCAACTCTCCGGGAGTGTCAGCGAGTACATTCAACACTTTTCGGAGAAATCTCGGCAGAGTCGGCAACAAAAATGTCACTCACTACATTGTCAGCGGAGATTTCGTCAGCTTGTTTGGGGAAGCATTTATCCCAGGTAAAGTATTTATCCAAAGTTTTACAGATCCGAGTATTAATCCCTTAACTGTTTTGGCAAAACATCGAACTGAAAATTTGTTAACTACTCCGCCCGTGGGTTTTTTGCAGAGGCAAATTTCCGTAGAACAATTAAACAGTCCTGAATTTACTTATAACAACGATTCAGATTTTAACGAGTTTATCGGTGCGATGAATTTTGCCCTGCCCAATGTGTCAGTCGCCATCAGAAGCAGAGGCGGTGCAGAGAGTGTGAGAACCGCACCAGAATTTTCTTTTGTGCAGTTGATCAGACAAATGCAATACGGTTTAGCTCCCTTACAACCGAATTATTTATTAGGGGACGATCGCAACAATACTGCTACGGGGGGCCCTGGAGAGGATACAGTTATCGGCAATCGCGGTAACGATACTCTCAGAGGCAATCGAGGTAATGACAGCATCATCGGTGGCGATGGCGATGACTTCTTGTACGGCGGCAGAGATAACGATTATTTGGAGGGTGGCGACGGAAATGATTTGGTTTCCGGCGAGTTTGGCAACGATTTTTTAATTGGTGGTGCGGGGCGCGATCGCTTTGTATTGGAACCCGGTGGCGGAGCAGATGTGATTGTAGATTTTCAAGATGGTGAAGATTTAATTTTACTGTCGCGCGGTCTAACTTTTCCTCAAGTTACAGTAACCCAAGGTGTTGACGGAGCTTTAATTAGTATCCCGATTACTGGGGAAATTCTTGCTACTCTCAGAGGCGTAGTTGCCAGCGATATTAGTCGGGTAGATTTTGTATAGTTTTAGGGTGAGCAAAATTTGTATTTGTGGTGGCGAGAAACCCGCATGGGTTTTGTATCGAGAGGTTTTTTTTGTTAAAAAATCTCAATTAATTTGCCCCTAAAAAGCCACTAAAAATGACCCATTAATATGGTTAATAAACGAAGTTTATAGTAAACTGAGTTAAGTAGCTTAAAAACTAATTCCCCATCAAACGACAGGAAATAAAAAAATATGCCCTCCTCCCCCGCCGCTTACGAAACTATAGCCAAGCAACTTGTTTACATAGATGACCAGCCCCAGTTTCAAACTTTAGTTCAAACAGGTTTGAGTGCTGCTGGCTACCAAATCGATCGCACCTTTGACGATCCCGGAACTGGATTTCACGCGATCGGCTTAATTTCCACCACCCCAGACAAACCGCCTGTTTTGGTAGTTCGCGGCACTGACTCGCCCGTAGACGATATTGCCAACGCAGACCCGCGGGGCGCCGGTTTCAACCAATTTGAAGCCAACAAACAAGCATTAGGAAATTGGCTGACACAAATCAGTCAAGATACAGCCAAAAACCCCAGCGGCTTGCCACCAGATGTTCTCGGACACAGCTTAGGCGGCGCCATAACGCAACTAGCCGCCACCGAATTTACATCTACTATCGGAGATGTTGTCACCTTCAATTCTCCCGGAGTTGCTCAGAGTACAGTCAATACATTCAAGCAGAAAGTCGGCCCAGGAAAAAATGTAACTCACTACATAGTTAGCGGCGATTTTGTGAGTTTGGGAGGAGAAGCTTTCCTACCGGGAAAAGTAGTTCTTCAAACATTTACTAACCCGATTATCAACCCGCTACTTGTCTTGGAAAAGCACACCCAAAACGGTTTGTTAACTTCTCCTCCTCCCGGCTTGACTCAGACAGAAATCTCTGTAGACCAGTTGGACCGCCCTGATTTCACTTTCACAGATTCAGATTATTTAGAGCTGTTAGCTGGCTTAGACTTTGCACTGCCAACCTTAGCAACATCGCTGGAATCGCGCAGCAGTTTAGAACAATTAAGAACCACTCCGGGAAGCTCCTTTTTAACAAACGTTGTGGCAATGCAAACTGCTCTCGATGTCTCCAAAATTAACAATTTAGTAGGCGACGATGCCAACAATACAGCATCAGGTTTTGCAGGGGAGGATATTATCACTGGCAATGGGGGAAACGACACTCTCAGCGGCAACAAAGGCAACGATATTATCAGCGGTGGCAGCGGCAACGACCTACTATTAGGCGGCAAAGGGGATGACAATTTGAGCGGTGGAGAAGGAGACGATACACTCATTGGCGCAATGGGTGCGGATCTCTTAATTGGTGGCACTGGACGCGACGTATTGGTGTTAGGAGCAGGTGCCGGTACAGATACATTTTTAGACTTTCAAAAAGGTGAAGATTTAATCGGTTTGAGCGGAGGTTTGACCTTCAACCAATTGAGAGTTACTCCAGGCGATTTTATAACGACGATCGAAATTGCCAGTAACGGCGAAGTTCTTGCCAGTATTCCTGGCATTCCAAGTAGTCCGCTAACAGCTAGCGATTTTATTGCGATTTAGTTGGCGGCTGACAATACAGATCTTCGGTAGGGACACAACATTGTTGTGTCCTTATTTTGTCTTATGAACGCAAGCGCACAGAATTTATACTCGTTCGATAATTAAAAACATCAATATTCCAGCAGGGGCAGGTTCACCGAAATCTCGAAAAAAAAGTGCAGACATTGGTAAACCGGCGTTGCATAATTGCGGGATGATTTTGATTGCTTTGTGGGATGGGCGTCCCGCCCGTCCAGTGTATTTTCACAGCAGGCGGGACACCCCACAAGAATCATTCTCAAATTGTTGTGCAACGCGGGCGTTGCATAATTGCGGGATGATTTTGATTGCTTTGTGGGATGGGCGTCCCGCCCGTCCAGTGTATTTTCACAGCA
>NZ_JAUBPB010000018.1:0-41506 GCF_036700545.1 Microcoleus sp. SVA1B4 | reverse complement strand
GGCGGGACGGCTAACCCCTACTCCCCACAAGAATCATCCTCAAATTGTGCAACGCGGGTTTACCCGACCCGCCCGAATCTTATAGTTATAGCGATCGCACTTGATATTAATCGAAATCGTCCAGTCCAGGCCTGGGCATAGATGCCAATTTTTTCTCATCGTCTAGGGGCAGAAAGAAAATCGTCAGCATACCGGGAATCACAGCCAGCGCGCTCATCAAAAAATAATTTTGATAGCCGAGACTCGCCTGCAAGTAGCCGCTAAAAACGCCCGGAATCAGCACTCCTGCGGCCATAAAAGCCGTTGTAATTGCATAGTGAGATGCTTCGTATTCAGGGCGGACAGTCCGCATCAAGAACACTGTATAGGCAGCTACGCCAAGTCCGTAAGTAAATTGCTCGATCGAGTTTACGGCATAAGCCCATTCAATCCCCGGTTGATGGATTGCCAACAGCCAATACAGCACGTTAGTTGAATTTTGCAGAATAGCCGTGGGCCACATCCATTTTTTCAATCCTTGTTTAGCAATCAAATAGCCGCCCAGCAACCCTCCTATTAACAGAAACATTACCCCTAAAGTACCGGATAATAAGCCCATATCCGACGTAGAAACTGCTAATCCTCCTTTCTCAACTTTATCCATTAAAAATGGCGGAGCCATTTTAAACGTCAAGGCATCGCCTAACCTAAAAATTAAGACGTAAGCCACAATCCAACCTATTTTATCTTGCTGAAAATAGGTTTTGAATGCTTCGACAAAGCTGGTTGTTTGTTGGGGTGCACCGGATTCTAGATCGTAATTTCTAGGATAGGGAAGATACCACCGCTGAAAAAGATATATCAGCACAAACATAATCGCACAAATACCAAAGGCTGTCGCCCATCCGTAGTTAAGCGCCGACACGCTAAAATCCGAACCGAAAAGTGACAGTGGAATGTTTTGATATGTTTTTGTGTCGCCTGTATTTCCAGTGACTAAATGCTGTTCGGCCAGTTTCCCCGCTAAGAACACCAATAAACCGCTACCGGCAATGACAGCACCTCTATAAGCCGTGTTGCGAACCCCGACAAACAAGGCTTGCTGGTCTTTATTTAGAGTGTTTAAATAAAATCCGTCAATGGCGATGTCGTGAGTAGCTGACACAAAGGCGATCGCGGTAAAGATAACAAGCGATATAATAATCGGTGCCGGCGTTAATACACCAAAAGCCAGGAAAGCAAACAGAAAAGCACAAAGGATTTCGGTTGTTAAAATCCATTTGCGTTTGGTGGAATACAAATCAACAACTGGCCCCCACAAACCTTTTAAAACCCAAGGAAAAGACAAAAGACTTGTCAATCCGATCAATTCGTTGCTGGTTCCCATACCTTTCAAAAAAATCACCGACATTAAATTAACGACGGTGTAAGGGAGACCTTGAGCGAAGTATAATACTGATACCCACAATCCAGCGTTATGCTTTTTTTCCATTGCAGAGATATTTTACCTAGTTACTTATTTGATTTACTGAGTGCGATCGACAATTCCGGTCAATTCAACCCCTGGCATCACAGTATATGCCATTCCGATGCCAGCGGCAGCCATATAAATAGTGCATTTTAGCATCATTCTGACTCACAAATGTTTTCATTTTTGGAATAAGCCTGCAAAAGATGTTCTCCGTTAAAACTTAAATCTTGCACCATTGTCAAGAACAGGCAAGATGCCTGTTCCACAAAGAGTGTATTTCTTGTGGAACAGGCATCTTGCCTGTTCCTAAACAAGTAATTGACAATGGTGCAATATCTCAGTTAAAATGAACGAGGTAAGCGCGAACATTCTTGTCCCAGTCAGAAGTGTCATAAGTTCGCAGCAGTTCCAAAGCACTTTCTTCTATCTGATATGCAGTTTTTGGACTATTCACCGGACGTTCGGGACTGTCAGGATTAACAACAATTAAACCTGCATCTAGAAACTGATGCACCGTTTGGCAGCGCACAGTTTCCCGCGTGTTTGGTGTATATTTTTTACTGTACTCCTCCTCCATAAATTCCATAATTGGTGTGATTCCCCGAAGTGGAGATTTCGCCAATTCCCAAGCATCCTTTGGCTTGAGGTCAAGCAAAGCCAGAAGGGTTAAGGCGGAACGTTCGTTAAGCTGACCTTTTGGAAAACCCAGCGCTGCAAGTATTTCTAGAGATTCATCAATACGGTTCTTGATTGTGATTGGGCTATTTTCTAACGGATTTGTCGCCTTCAGCAGTTGTCTCTCGACAAGTTGATCAATCTCCCGCTGTGTAGGAAATATTTCTCCTATTTGAGCGCCAAGTAACAGTAATTGCTCTACATTAGGATACTTCAAATTGCGTAAATCCGTAGCATTAACTTGAGTGTGTCCGTTGAACAGTCGAAAAAACGCATCTACCAAACTCGAATTTAGATAAACGGCCAATCCCCGCGCTAGGGTGAGGTCTAATCCGCGTCCCTGTTGGTGAAAGTAATTCAAATGGTTCTCAAAACCAACGCGAGAACTATTAATTTTATGGGCATCCCAGACAACTGCAACAATTCGCTTTTTCTCTTCCTTTGAGGAGAAGCGCTTGCTCAAAACATAATGTTCGTTAGGTACGAGGAGTGTAGCAGTTTTTTCCGTGACAGCTAAAGCTTGATGCTTTCTCGTGGCTGTGGGATATTCAACACCGCCCGTGGAGAAGTGGGCGGGATAAATCAGCGGAACTGTACCGTTCTCAGGTTTTAGCCGCAAGTCAGAGCGAACACGAAAATCTACAACTTTTCCGGTGGAAACTGTTAAGCCTAATTCCTCTAGGGTGCAAGTAAATTGAGCCATTTGCTCGACTACTTTCTGGCTGACAGAATCCGGTAAAATCCGAATAAATTGCTCGGAATCATTGGGATTAATTAGGGCGGTATAGGGCAGTTGGTGAGATAAAATCAGGTCATCGCCCGCGCTGCTGCTTGAGGTAATTAGTACAGTATTTGGCTGTTCTATTTGTTTGGTGGCGCGCACAATAATAGTTTCTTGCAGCACTGCATCATCGCGAAATGGCAACTGTCGGGATTCAAAGATGTGTAGTTGGCGTAAAGCCATCATTTGAAGGAATACTTTGCGGAAATCTCGAAAGTATAAACCGTTGCAAAAGCTGCGGGGAGTAATCGACACTAATTCACCGTTTGGTTTGAGCAGGTGAGCAGCAGCAACTGTAAAGCCAGCGTAGAGATTGCTGGTTTCTAGTCCTATAGAACGCAGCAAGGTTCGGGCTTGGGATTTAGCGTCTATTTTGGCATAGGGAGGATTGATAATTGCATGGGTAAATTCCCGTTTTACTGGTTGTGTAAATAGATTGGGCTGCAACATATCGGCGCTGTCTTGAATAAAATCTATTTCGCGAACCTCACAGGTAAAAGATATCCCAAAACGCTGACATTCAATACTGCACAATTCTAAGGTTTGCTTGAGGTATTCAATCAAAATAATGTCAATTTCATAAGCTGTAACGTGCAGGCTGTGCGGTTTGTTTGGGCGCTGACAAAGTTCGCAAACAACGGCTGCCAACAGTGAACCAATACCAGCCCCGGCATCTAAAAGCGATATATCGGGACAGTTAAATTCAAACATTCCCGCCATCAAACTTGCGACTGAGGAAGGTGTTAAAAATTGTCCTTTTTCTCCTCTCTGGCTTTGCTGCAACTTTCGGGTTGCTTCTTGGCGCCAGCTATCTACTCGATCGAGTAAATTGCTGGCAGTTGAGTAGCTGTTACCCGGAAGGGCTAGGGTTTGAAAGTGCGGTATTATCATTTGTTCAAAAAGTGCGTTAGCGAAGCCCTCGAAGAGGATCGCCTGTTCAGTGTATTTTCGCCTAAAATTGCACCGATGTGCGAAAATGTCAAGCGCACTAGAAAATATATAACTTATCCAAAAGTATGTTGACTGTTCATATAGCTAGATCGGGAGGTAGCTAACGATGACACAAACTGAAACCAAGCGTTATGATTTTACTTAAGTATCTAGGCCTAAATCATGACAACTATCAACTGGAATGAAGTTTTAGATAGTATTTCAGAGAATGCAGAAGAGCCAGAAGTCGAAGATCGATTTGTCAAACGCCTTCTAAATGCACTTGGATTCACATCTGATGAGTGGGTACAACAGTTTAAAACAGGGAAGGGTCAGGCTGATTTTGCTGCTCGCAAGAATCACGATGAGGATAAATTTTCAGTTTCTAAGATTAACCCATACTTAATCATTGAAGTTAAAGGGAGAGTATCAGGAAAGTCAATCAATAACTTAGCAGAAGGTACTCCCACGTACAAAAAAACTAAAGAACAGATAACACGTTATCTTCTTGATCCTAAGTGCCAAACATCTCAATGGGGTATGATCACTAACTCAACAGATATCCAGCTATTCCGTAAACATGGTAAAATCGTATTGCCTGCTACTGACTGCATGAGGATAACCAAAGATAATATCATTGAGATTATTACTAGACTTAAGAAATTGCTGGAAAATCCACCCCAAGCTTTAACAATTTGCATCTATAATGATAAGGGAGGCGTGGGAAAAACTACAACGACAATCAACTTGGCTGCGATTCTTCGACTACAGCAGAAAAAAGTGCTTGTTGTTGACTTCGATCCACAACAAGGAGATTTAACAGATTCATTAGGCTTACAGGAGGGAAAAGTCAAATTATCGGATTGTCTGGTTGATGAATCATTGAATGTTAAAGAAACTATTCAACCATTTTATCTAAAGAATAAAGCTGGTCAATTAGTTAAGATGTTTGATGTAATCCCATCTGATTCAGGGTTATCTAAGTTCATGACTTATGAGTATGAAGCAAAAATTGAGAAAAGTTCAGCAAGGCTACGAGATTTACTTGATATTTTTGTTCGTAATTATGATTACATCTTAATTGATGCACCTACGAACTGGACTTTTTTTAGTAAAAGCTGTGTAATAGCTTCTGATGTAATCCTCATGCCAACAGAACACAATAACTTTTCATCTTTAAAAAATGCTGCTAAAGTGATTAAAGTATTCTTACCTGAAGTTAAGAAGCTTAGGAAGGACGGTGGCCCTATTGCCTTGCCGATATTTTTCAATAAACATAAAGAAACAGAGGCTTCACTCAAAAGAGCCAATGCAGAAATTAAAGCAATTCTTACAGTTAAGAAAGGAGATAATTATCTTATAGATACTAATTTGTTACCCTATTATTGGCCTAAATCTACAAAAACGGTGATTGACCCAACTATATTCTGTATTCCAGAATATGAAGTTGTTTCTACTGCAGCTTTTTCTCGAAAACCAGCGGTTTTTCAACACAAAAAAGCCGCTGAATATTACTTAAAATTAGCGAAGGAGTATTTTTTGTATGAGTAATTCTGAGAACATCGGTAAGTTAATGCACTTGAAGTTATCTAAAATTGAGTCAGCAGAACCCTGCTCTGAGTCAGAGTTTATCATTGCTGGAGCCGCCGAAGCCGTCTTACAAGCAGGTAATCGCAATTGGATTCCGATTATCGTTAAAGAAACAGGCGACTATCAGTATCAAGTTGTGAGCAATCACTTTGTCTATGCTGTAGCTCAACAAGCCAAATTAGATTTAGTATGGTGTATTGTCATTGACCCAAAACCATCAAATATTGAACAAGCGAAGATTCTAGCGCGAGAAGCAAATCCCACAGTCAATCTGAGTACAGCATCAAAAGATACTATTATAGCTGCACTTGAATACTTAGTTAAAGAACAGAAGTGGAAGAATGTAAAACCAGTTGAAGCTGCCAATAAAATTTTAGCTTCTAACCGGGAGCAATGGTCAGATTTTATCCCTCTGACTAAGCTACCATGTGGTTTGAGTAAGGCGAGATTAGATTGTATTACTAAAGTGTTTTCTATATCGCCACCACCACCACCACCGCCACATCCTGAAGCGGTTAGCGTGAAACGTGCATCAAGAGATGAGATTTTCGATCGCCTCAATTACTTATCAACTAATAAAATAGGCGGCTTTGAAAATATTGATGCCGAAAAAACAGCAGATGCTATTTTCAACGCAAATAAAGGCAAGTGGAAAAGCCTAACTCCAATTGCCAAACTTGAACCCGGCCTTGATACAGCCAAAATGAAAATCATTAAAACCCTATTTAGCCTGTAAAACTATGTTAAGTGGTGTAGCGGATTCAATTTACTGGCTCAACCGCTATATTGAAAGATCGGAAAATATCGCCCATTTTGCCGAGGTCAATTTTAATCTCATTCTCGACTCTCCCAGCGGTATTACTCAACTATTTACCGATCTGCCCACTTAATGTACCATTGTGCGAAAATGTCAAGCGGACGCTCAAACCAAAAGTCCGTAAAGGACTGTTAAACGCTCTCTCACACATTTCTGATGCGAAATACCAAAACATTCTTTTTGTCAAGCTTGTTCCTGATTGGCTTAACAATTAGTTTTCTGCTGACTCCTGGTTGGTTCTCCAACTTCCCATCCCGCGCTAGCGCAACTATGTCCCCGCAAACCCAAACCGCCGAATTTCGCGCTTTCTGGGTGGACGCCTTCAACCCCGGCTTCAAAACTCCTCAAGAAGTCACAAAATTGATCGCAGACGCGCAGCGGGCAAATGCTAACGCGATCGTCGCCCAAGTCCGCCGCCGTGGCGATGCTTTTTACACGAGTGCGATCGAACCCCGCACCCTCGATCCCAACGTTCCTGCAGGTTTCGATCCCCTGCAAGATTTGATTGACAAAGCCCACGCCGCAGGCATTGAAGTACACGCTTGGATGGTGACGCTGCCGGTGGTTTCGGGCACCAAAATTCCCGCCGGTCACGTTTGGCAACAACACGGGCCTTCTGCCCCCGGCAGCGACAATTGGGCAATGCTGACTTACGGTGGGGAAGCCCAAGGCTATCTCGATCCCGGCCATCCAGACGCCGTAGATTATACTGTTTCCGTCTATTTGGACTTGCTGAAGCGCTACGATGTGGACGGCGTACAGTTGGATTATGTGCGCTACGGCGGGCCGACTTGGGGCTACAATCCCACTGCGATCGCCCGTTTCAATCAGCAAACAGGTCGATCGGGCAAACCCGCACCCACCGATCCCGCGTGGATGCAGTGGCGGCGCGATCAGGTGACAAATTTAGTGCGGAAGCTTTATGTAGAAAGCCTCGCGATTAAACCGCGTGTTAAAATTACTGCCGCCACGATCGCCTGGGGAGACGGCCCAGCAAACGAGGCAGGGTGGTATCAAACGCAGCCTTACAAAGAAGTATTGCAAGATTGGCGCGCTTGGCTCGAAGAAGGGATCGTAGACATGGCGATGCCGATGACTTACCAGCGCGAGTACAAACGGCAGCAAAAACTCGCTTACGACAACTGGATCGAGTACGCCAAAGACCACCAGTACAACCGCCAAATTGCGATCGGCCCCGGCAATTACCTCAACTACATCGAAGACACTCTAGGCCAGATTCGTCGCGCCGAAGGGCCTTCTGCGAAAGGGAATAACCTAGCGGGTACGGTGCTGTATTCCTACGCTAGCAGCAACGTGTACACGAATGTGGAACTGCGATCGGGCGGCAGCGGAGATTTGCCCCGCCAGCCTTGGAAATACGTTCCCCAAAGCAACGATTTGTTCTATACCGCGCTGTCGCAGCCGAGTCAATACGTTGATGCTGCGACGGGCAAAACCTATGAAACTCAGCCTGTGTGGGCGACAACCGCAGCCGTTCCCGATATGCCTTGGAAGTCGCGGCCGACTACAGGTGCGATCGCCGGAAATTTGCAGCGGTGCGCTCAAACTTGCGACAGTGCGAGCTTGACATTGCAGTCGATCGATGATATTGGCGCGGTGCGTCAACTGCGCGCCGATGGTAAAGGATGGTTTGGGGCGATCGAGCTTTCTCCGGGAACTTATCAGTTGAAAGTTGACGGTAGTCAAATTCAACAAACAGTTAATGTTGTCGCCGGTGACGTAACAAAAATCAATCTCGGAGCATCTTAACTGCTTTACTCGTTACCAGGCTCTGCCTGGTAACGCAGATCCGGAGGCTGTGCCTCCAATTTCCATAAAAGCTTGCGAGGCAGAGCCTCTAGATATCGGTTTCCAGGCAGAGCCTGGGAACCAGTTAATATCATAAGCTAAAATAAAATCATTCCACATCAAATTATAAATTTATCAATCGAGATATGCTAACAACAGAAGCTGCTTTCACGCTCCGTAAATGGACAGTTAAAGAGTATCACAAGCTGGGAGAGATGGGATTTTTTCACCCAGAGGAACGAGTCGAATTACTTTCAGGAAATATCATCAAAATGAGTGCAAAAGGAACTGCTCACACCTCCGCTTTAGGGCGTACAGATAGCTTGCTGCAATACCTTTTTAGAAATCTTGCCTGGGTACGTATGCAAGATCCGATCGCCCTTGATGACAATTCTGAACCCGAACCAGATATTGCCGTAGTCAGAATCGATCCTTTTGACTATGCGACTCACCATCCGACGCCCTCAGAGGTATATCTAATTATCGAAGTGGCAGACAGCAGCTTAACTTTCGATCGCGAAATTAAAGCTAAAATTTATGCGCGATCGGGAATTGGCGATTATTGGGTGCTAAATGTGGGCGAAAGACAACTGCACGTTTTTCGAGAACCTGCGGAAGATGGGTATCAAAGCGAGGTTATTCTGGGAGAAAGCGCGATCGTTTCTCCGTTGCAATTTCCTACTTTTAATATCGCCATTCAGGCAATGTTGCCACCAATTATGCCATAGGTGCGCGCTGCGAAATTAATAATTTTTATTAACCGCAGAGGGCGCAGAGGGCGCAGAGAGAGAGGCAAGTATTTAATCTGTTTGTAAAACCGCCAACTATTTTGAATTCATCGGCAATTTTATTTGCCTAACAAATCGATACAATAAATCTAATAATCGCAGTCGGTTTTAACCGACTTAAGCTTTGAGCCAGGGGTTTAAACCCCTGGCGGACTGGCGAAATGGCGACATATTTACTGACAACATCTTTAAGGACTGAAGTCGTTACTACAAACCTAATCGCTTTCCAGAATGCTTGCGAGCAAAGCTTGCTGAGCGTGCATCCGATTTTCTGCCTGATCCCAAACGCGCGATTGACTGCCTTCTATCACTGCATCGGTAATCTCTTCATCCCGGTGTGCGGGCAAACAGTGCAATACAATTGCATTCTTATCTGCTAACTTCAGCAATTGTTCGTTTACCTGATATGGTTCAAACAAAGGAATCCTGATTTTTGCTTCCTCTTCCTGTCCCATACTCGCCCAAACATCAGTATAAATCACTTGAGCATTCTTCACAGCAGCTTCTGCGTCCGTCGTCACCGTAACTTCGGTTTTTCCCTGAGCAATATTCTTAGCTTTTTCCACTATCTCAGCATTGGGTCCGAAATCTTGAGGGCAAGCAATTCTTACATTCATTCCCGTCATTGCACAGCCCAACATCAGCGAATTAGCCATATTATTGCCATCGCCCAAATAAGTCAGGGTCAATCCTTCTAGCTTGCCAAAACACTCTTTTACTGTCATTAAATCCGCCAGCACTTGACATGGGTGTTCGTCATCTGTCAGCGCATTAATCACAGGAATTTTCGCATAGTTGGCAAAAGTTGCTAAATCCTTTTGCTCAAACGTCCGAATCGCCAAAATGTCTAAATATCTGTCTAAAACCCTGGCTGTATCTACCAAAGGTTCACCGCGGCTGACTTGGGTAACGTTGGGATTAAGGTCAATGACTTGCCCTCCCAATTTATACATTGCTACCGTAAAACTTACCCGCGTTCGCGTTGAAGCTTTGGAAAATAACAAGCCGAGAACTTTATTGCGTTTCAGCTTGACCATTCCCGATTTTAAACTGGCTGCTAGATCCAGCAAATAATTTAATTCGTCAATGCTTAAATCTGCCAGACTTAATAAATCTCGCCCTTTTAAGGAATCCATGCTTTCCCCCACACACAAATTTTTAACTTTGTCTTAAATCTTAGCCCGCAGAGGCTGGTTTTGTTTCTGTAATCCCTAGTTGACTCCGCCCAAAAACGGATACCGTGCCACGTACACTCATGAGGGTCGATATTAAAATTTTAGACTAAAGTTCAAGCTCCCACATTCAATGCTGCAAGTAAATCTAAAATCTAAAATCTAAAATCTAAAATCGACTGACCTCTGCGGGTAAGGTTTATGCGGGCAATTGCTCGATCGCGCGATCGATCGAATCGCAACCTTGTTCAACCGTTTCTACCACAGCCAACACGCCCCGCAATTCCCCAGCGCCGGGGAAACCCTTAGCATACCAGGTTAAGTGCTTGCGCGCTTGGCAAACACCGCTTTCACCTTTATATTCCCACAAAGCCCGCAAATGTTCCTTAGCACATTCGAGACGTTCAATTGGTGTCGGAGCTATCTTTTCCACACCAGTTTTCAAGAAATAATCAACTTCTCCCACCAAAAAAGGATAGCCCAAAGTTCCCCGCGAACACATCACTCCATCTGCACCGGTTTCTTCCAGACATCGCATTGCTGCTTCTACTGAAAAAATATCCCCGTTAGCAATAACTGGAATCGATAAAACTTCTTTCACGCGGCGAATCCACTCCCATTTTGCCGGGCCGGTGTAACCTTGCGATCGAGTGCGGCCGTGCACGGTAATCATTTTTGCTCCCGCATCTTCCATCCGCTTGGCAAATTCCAAAATATTAATTTCTTTGTCAGTCCAACCAATCCTAGTTTTAACCGTGACAGGAACATCTACCGCTTCCACAACAGCCCGCACAATTGCCTCGGCTGTTTCCGGATCTCGCAGCAGGGAAGAACCACCGCCGTTTTTAGTAATTTTGTTAACCGGACACCCCATATTAATATCAACAGTATCCGCTCCTTCTGCCACTGCTTTCTGGGCCGCTTCTGCCAAGAAATCCGGCCGGCAGTCAAACAATTGAATGCTAATCGGGCGCTCGTTCGGGTCAACTTCCATAATTCTCGGTAATTGCTTCACGTAGTGCAAACCCGTAGCGTTTACCATTTCCGTGTACATCATCGAATCCGGCGCGTAGCGGCGCACCAGGCGGCGAAATACCAAATCGGTAACGCCGGATAATGGCGATTGCAGGACGCGACTTTTAACTTCAAAATCGCCGATTTTGAGCGGAGTTGCTAACCTTTCTTTTAATTCGGGAGATAGAGCAAGCATAGTCGATCGCACTTTAATTCTAATATCTGTATATTATACTACACTTCCGATAGTTGACAGTTGTTAATTATATTTTTAGCCGATTATTGAGTGACAGCTAAAAGTATATTTAACCTGACCGCAATGCCTATTTTACACATCCAGATCGCCCGAATTTGAATATTGTGAAACCATGGCCCAAACGCCAACGCCGACTACAGTTAAATCTCTGTGGCGCTTCGATCTATCTATGGGGTGTGACCATTAATGAGGGATCTACCTACTAAGACTGTTGCCCAAGTCATATTTTTATTGTTTAATTCTGCCGAATGCTCTGACTGCCTTCTGTTCCGGCTGCCTTCAGACGATTAATGCTTAAATTTATTGGGATTATGCAAAAGCCGTACATCAGATCGTTTTAAACTACAATTGGTTGATTCCTGACGACGCCGATCGAACATTAAAAAAATTGTAGAGAATTCCTATGGACGCCGCAGCACTCTGGCAACGCTATCAAGACTGGCTTTACTATCACTCTGGATTGGGACTTTACCTCGATATCAGCCGCATGGGATTCGACGACGCTTTCGCAGCAGCACTGAAGCCCAAATTTGACAAAGCTTTCAAAGACATGGCAGCTTTGGAAGCAGGTGCGATCGCCAATCCCGACGAAAACCGGATGGTGGGCCACTACTGGCTGCGAAACCCCGATTTAGCTCCGACTCCAGAATTAAAACAAGAAATAGTCGAAGGCATAGCACAAGTCGAAGCATTTGTCAAGAAAGTTCAAAACCGCGATATTAAACCGCCCTTTGCTCCGCAATTTACCGATATAATCTCGATCGGCATCGGTGGTTCCGCCCTCGGCCCCCAATTTGTCTCCGAAGCTTTATCCCCAGACATTCCGCCCCTAGCAATACATTTTATCGACAACACAGATCCCGCCGGGATCGATCGCATCCTCAACAAAATCAAAGACAAATTAGCCAGCACCCTAGTAATTACTATCTCCAAATCCGGCGGCACCCCCGAACCCCGCAACGGCATGATCGAAGTTCAAAAAGCCTTCGCCGCCGAAAAACTGGATTTTGCCAAACAAGCAATTGCCATCACCGGAGTTGACAGCCAACTCGACAAATTAGCCAAATCCGAAGGCTGGATTACCACTTTTCCAATGGCAGATTGGGTGGGAGGACGCACTTCCGAATTGTCAGCAGTCGGACTTTTGCCAGCAGCTTTGCAAGGCATCGACATTCGGGCGATGCTCGACGGCGCTAAAGTCATGGACGAAGCTACCAGAACCACCGAAATCAAACATAATCCCGCCGCCTTGTTAGCAATGTCCTGGTATTTTGCTTGCAACGGACGTGGCGAAAAAGATATGGTAGTTTTGCCGTATAAAGATTCACTGCTATTGTTCAGCCGCTACTTGCAGCAATTAGTCATGGAATCGATCGGCAAACAGGAAGATTTAGACGGCAACACAGTTCATCAAGGAATCGCAGTTTACGGCAACAAAGGCACCACCGACCAACACGCCTACGTCCAGCAACTGCGAGACGGCGTGGCGAATTTCTTCCTAACATTTATCGAAGTTTTGCAAGACAGGCAAGGCATTTCCCCAGAAGTAGAAACAGGCGTCACTTCAGGAGATTATTTGTCTGGTTTGTTGCAGGGAACTCGACAAGCTTTGTATGAAAATCACCGAGATTCCATTACTGTCACAATTCCCCAAGTCAACCCGGAGACAGTAGGAGCATTAATCGCCCTCTACGAAAGAGCCGTAGGTTTTTACGGTTCCTTGGTGAATGTCAATGCCTATCACCAGCCAGGGGTTGAAGCAGGCAAAAAAGCAGCCGCTGCTGTATTAGATTTGCAGCAACGGGTACTGCAAGTGCTCAAAGACGCCCAAAAACCTCTTTCTGTATCAGAAATAGCCAAAAAAGCCGGAAGACCAGAGCAAATCGAGACAATTTACAAAACTCTGCGGCATTTGGCAGCAAACGGGCGCGGCGTAGCTTTGGAGGGCAAATTAGGACAACCGGCTACTTTAACTGCAAGTTATACACAGAATTAAACAGTAGAATTAAACATTAAAAGTGAAATTAGTCACTTTTAATGTTTAATTTTTAATTCCCCCATGCCATTAACTATTCTGGTTGCTGACGACGATTTCGCGACTCGGTTGTCAATTACCGATTATCTAGAAATTATCGGATACTCTGTAATCGCTGCTGAGAACGGCAAAGAAGCTTTGGGCTTGGTAGAGGAATTTGGGCCTCACTTGATTGTTACCGACATTACAATGCCCGAAATGGATGGCTACGAATTCGTGCGGCGAGTTCGGACTCGTCCCGCTTTCCGCTTGCTGCCGGTGATTTTTTTGACGGAACGCACGAGCACGGAGGAACGGATTCGCGGCTATCAGATGGGGTGCGACAATTATCTGGCTAAGCCTTTTGAACTCCAGGAATTGGGGGCGGTTATTCGCTCTTTGCTCGATCGCTACGCTCTAATCGCTCAGGCACCCTCTCGTTCCCCCGAACCCGAACCCACGCCAACAGAGGCACGCAGCAGAGCCAATGACAAGCCAGAAGCAGATTTTTTAACTCAAAAGTCATACACAGGCGATTCCCTACGGGATAGCTCCGCTTCACGGGCATCTCCCAGCCAAAATGCTCCGACTTTGACTCAGCGAGAGCGACAAGTGCTAGATTTGCTGACAGAAGGTCTTTCTAATATTCAAATAGGCTCCACACTCCACCTCAGCCCTCGAACGGTCGAAAAGCACGTCAGCAGCTTGTTCAGAAAAACCGACAGCAACAACCGAGCAGAACTCGTTCGCTTTGCGATGGAACACCATTTAGTCAGATAACCGCCAACGCGATCGGGCAAGAAAATTACCTCCACTTACCCCGCTGAATAAATAACATCATGGTCAACAATTACTTAAAAAATCAGAAAATTCTATATGCTGCAGCATTAGCAGCTTCCATACTTTTCTGTATTGCCATGACATCAATGGGAATTACCAAGTATTACAGCGTTTTACAGGGTGGAGACAACTATAACGATTTCCCTACGAGCGGTTTCAGCCTCATCCGACTTCTGATTAACGGTTCCTACTTGATAGCAACAGTTACATATATTATTTGGTTAATTCAAAAAAAACAGACAAGTTCCAGCTTTCTAGACATTTGCAAGTATGCAATCCCCTTTCTGGCACTTGCCCTCATAGCTTATCCCCAAAGCAGTGACATTTATATGTACCTGCATTACGGAGCGATGAGCTTACAAAACATTAATCCTTATTTGAATAATGCCCATACCTTAATTTCTAACGTATCTCCCTTCCTCCACTGGGGGCAAACTTCTACCTACGGCCCCGTTTCTTTATTCTTTTTTGCCCTATCAGCACTTGCTGTACCAATTAGTCCTTTACTAGCCGTTTATATTTTTAAAATAATCTGCGTGTTGGTACACGCGCTCAATGCCTACTTAATTTGGCGATTGCTAACAAATGCTGAATACCGTAACCTCATAACACTGGCCTATTTAGTCAATCCCATGCTATTGAACGAGCAAATAGCTAATGCTCACCTTGACGTTCTTCTTGCCAATACATTGATCGTTTTAATAGGATGTATTTATTACCAACGTTATGTTTTTGCAATTTTAGCAATTTGGGTAGGTTTTTTAGTAAAAACCTTACCTATAATTTGGCTACCCTTAGTTGTTGCTTTCCTCTGCAAGCAGCGTCGGTGGAGAGATTTAGCAGCATCAGTCTTGCTTTCTTTATTAATTATCGCGGTGCTCACTTATACATTTATGCCCACAGTTTCAGCTTGGAGAAGTCTTTTAAATCCGGGAACCGCCGGAGCGACCGCTCGATCTTTTCACCATGCGATCAATTTATTTCTGATTTTTTCGCCAAATGTAAGTGTTGAAATTAGGGAAAGTATTCTATCATTCCTCAAATATTTTGCGTATTTAAGCTGGATTGTTTACTATGCAGGGACGTTAATTAAATCATTCTTCCGCAAAAAAGATTCGGAAATTAATTTGGTATCAGATATTGGATGGACGACTCTCACTTTGTTTTTGTTTGCTACACCTTGGCTAATGCCTTGGTATCCATCTATTTTGCTGCCAATTGCTGCTTTGAGTATCAATTCTCCCCATTTTGTATTGACAAGTTTAACTTTTTCGTTGTCACCCAGTCTCATTTTGGGAGCGGGATCGGGAACAACTGTGATCTCCCTAGTTACGAGTTTTGTTAGCGTTGTCCCCCCTACAGCATGGCTAATATTCGGGCGGAAAAAGGCACTTTTTTAATTTAAATTGATTGCTGGCCGCCAACTCTTAATTTTTCTTGACCGATGACGTACTCCAACAAACCCGCTTGAGCGTCCAGCAGCAAATCAATTACTCGATCAAATCCCTCCGGGCCACCGTAGTAAGGATCTGGCACTTCTTTAAGGTCGTATTTCTGGCAAAAATCGCACATCAGCCGCACTTTATCTTTATACTTTCCAGCCGCATCCAGGGCAAGAATATTGCGATAATTATCCCTATCCATCGCCAGAATCAAATCAAAATTCTCAAAATCTTTCCTTTGAAATTGGCGGGCTTCGCCTAACAATTCAATGTCTCGCTTCCTCGCCGCCAATGCCATCCGCCTGTCAGGGGGGCTGCCAATGTGATAGCTAGCAGTTCCGGCAGAATCGCAGGTGATGCGATCGCTCAAACCAGCTTGTTCAATTAAGTGATTCATAATATTTTCTGCTGAGGGCGATCGGCAGATATTTCCCAGGCAGACAAACAATAATTTATAAGACATTTAATTGATAATTAGTAATTGGTAATTTTTAAGGGGAAAGAAGAAATAAAATTTTTCCTTTCCCCTTTTTCCCAAAGTCTCGTGCTTGAGAGAAATCAATCAGTCATTAGCTATAGAGCCCTTTTTAAACACAGATAGCTAATAACTAATGACTGATGACTAATGACTAACCGAAACCGGGGAGATTCAGTCCACCGGTGAGTTCTTCCATTTTCTCCCGCATCGTCATCGTAGACTTAGCGTAAGCATCCTGCATCGCCACCGTGACGAGTTCAGAAACCACATCAGCACCTTCACCGAGGGCATCCGGTGAGATTTCCACGCGGCGGGGTTCTTGGTTGCCGCTGAGAAAAACCTTAACCAAGCCACCGCCGGCTGTTCCCTCAATTTCCATGACATCCAACTCTTCTTGGAGCTTTTTAGCTCCTTCTTGAACCTGCTGAGCTTTTTTGAAAGCTTCAGTCAGTTCTTTCATTTTTCCCAGGCCGAAGCCAAATCCTTGTCCTGATTTTGTCATAACTACTTTTTGATGGTGTGTGGGCTGGCAGTCTGCCGTTTCCGTATTACTTCAATGATGCCTTAGAAGGGAAACTCTCCCAGTATTCTAACTTCTGGCTCCAACAACAGCGACCACCGCTGTTCGACTTGCTGTTGAACGTGGCGGATCACTTGAAAAATATCATTGGCCGTTGCCGACCCGCAGTTAAGAATAAAATTAGCATGACGCTGAGCCACTTGTGCGCCGCCGATCTGATATCCCTTCAGTCCCGCTTGTTCGATGAACCAACCTGCCGTCTTGGGGCCGGGGTTACGGAAGACTGAGCCACAGCTCGGTAAGTGGTAAGGTTGAGTTGTCCGCCGCTGGCTGAAATGGTCATTAGTTTCTGCCATTACTTGCGATCGATCGAATCCCGGCTGCAACTGGAAAGTCGCTTCTGTTACTAGCCGATCGCCCCCTTGCAGCACCGAAGTCCGGTAGCGGTACTCCAACTCTTGGGGAGTCAGAATTTCCACCTGGCCGCCGGGAGATAGGACGCGAGCATTGACTAGAATATCAGCAGTACAGCCTCTGTGAGCGCCTGCATTCATCACCACAGCCCCTCCCACCGTACCCGGTATGCCGACTGCCCATTCTAGACCTTTCCAGCCCCGTTTAGCCGCCAACCAAGCGAGGCGGGGAATTGACTCCCCCGCCCCCGCTGTAACTTGACCTGTTTCTGGGTTAAAATTCACCTGTTTGAGGTAGCGAGTGCCGACGACCAAACCGGACAAACCCCGATCGCTCACCAACAAATTAGAACCCGCACCCAGCAGAGTCACCGGCACCCCTTCATCGTGTGCCCAGGCAAAACTCGCTTGCAAAGCCTCCATACTGCGGGGAGCAACGTACCACTCGGCCGGGCCACCGACTCGGAAGGAAGTCAGCCCCGCCAGCGAAACTTGGGAGTTAATCTTGCAATCAGTTCCCCGCAAAGAAATAGGAGAATACACTCGCCGATTGTCCTTAACAGAGGAGTCATTCGAGATAGTCACCATCTTGAAAATCCTTAAAAATACCTTCGCTCGAAGACGTGGTTGAAAATCCATTTAGCTAACTTATGTCGCCCCTTTGAGCGAGCAGTCCGACAGAAGTTTCGGCACAACGTGCAACGCCATAATGTCGATCAACTCTACTCTGTTCGCGAGCTAATCGGGGCGATCTGCTTGTTGATAAAAAGCCATAACCTCTGGAATAATCTGATTCAGATTACCAGCACCTAAAAACAGAGCCAAATCCCCCGGTTGCAGATTTTGGGTTAAAAACTTAGTGACTGACTCCAGGGAAGGGGCAAACTCAACCTCTCGGCCTTCTTTAGCAATCAAATCAGCAACCTGCTGCCCGCTAATCTCTCCTAAATTCGGTTCCCCAGCACTATAAATATCGCAAGCCACAACCAAATCAGCATCCCCAAAAGATTGAGCAAATTCTGGCAAAAATGTCAGAGTCCGGCTGTAACGGTGGGGTTGAAAAATTGCAACCACTCTTCGGGATTTGGGATTTTTTTCGCTACCTTCGATACGCAAGCGAGCCGCCGCCAAGGTGACACGAATTTCGCTAGGATGGTGGGCGTAGTCGTCCACAAACAGGATGTCATTGTGAAAACCCCGCACCTCAAAACGGCGGCGAGCTCCTTCAAAGCCAGCAATCGCTTTGGCAATCGCCGAAAACTCTAACCCCAACAATCGGCCCACTGCTACCGCAGCTAGTGCATTGCTGAGATTGTGTGTGCCCAGCAACTTCAACTCCATTTCCCCCAGGAAAGCTCCTCGCTCCCAAATCCGAGCCTTGGTGCTTTCGGCCCCGTACTCCACGCCCGAAGCCGTGTAGTCAGCACCGCTGTCCGGCTGCAAGCTATAACTGACATGAGGCTGAAGGCAATCTTTGACGATTTGGTCGTCTATGCAGCCCACCAAGGTTTGACAGTTTTGGGCAAACACCTTAAATGTGTCTATTACCTGGTCAAGGGTATCGTAATGGTCTGGATGATCCAGTTCCACATTCGTCACTATGCCAATTTTGGCTACCAGCTTAACGAGAGAACCGTCGGATTCATCAGCCTCGGCCACTAAGTAGGGCCCTTCCCCCAAACGGGCATTGCCTTCCCAAGCATTTACCTCGCCTCCTACTACGATCGTCGGGTCTAGACCTGCAGCCATCAGCATGAAGCCGATTAAGCTGCTAGTAGTAGTTTTGCCGTGAGTCCCGGCTACGGCTATGCTTTGGTAATCTTGAATTAACGCTGCCAACACATCCGATCGATGAAAAATCGGACAGCCCAAATCTAAAGCAGCTCGATATTCGGCATTGGCTGGGTGAATAGCCGTCGAACATACTACTTGAGGCAATCCCGGAATTGCTTGGGCGCTTGAACCGTTGCCATTCAATTGGACAGCTTTGGCTGTCGCGACAGAAGTCCCTACCGTACCAGCGACTATCGAGGATACTGCCCTTTCCTGTTGCCCGCAGTCGGGACTGCTACCGTTAAGGGCCGTTTCAAATAATTCAAAATTGCTGGCGTCTTGACTCCAAAAAATATGAGCTCCCATTCCTTGCAAGCGCTCGGTTATGTGACTCGATTTAATGTCGGAGCCGTACACAGGCAACTTGCGTTTAGCTAGAATGTAGGCAAGGGCTGACATCCCAATCCCACCAATGCCGATGAAATGAAATGGTCTACCGCTAAAATCAACAGAACTCGGCATCTTTGCTCCTCACACACCACACCACGCCAATAACACGCGATATCATATCAAGAATTGTTTTTTCAGGATACAGTTCGCTAGAGATTTTGTACAAAATTCTCTGCGTGTCCCTAGATTTTAGGGACTTGTAGAGATGTTTGTCTTGTATCCTATATGACTTAGTACCGAGTAGTTTTCCGGAACAGTCACAGCTCGAAAATTGCAGGTAACAGAAAACGGGGTCTGGGGTCGGGGCCAATAGACTAATTTTGGGTGGTTGCATACTCCTGCATTCTTTCTATTTCTATCCGCCTGCTGTGCTGGGATACGGCAGCAAAAGCCCCACAACCTTTCTACCAAGATTGAGGGTAAAACCCATAAGGATTTACAAACACTACCACGAACAACAAAATTTCGCTCATTTTGTAGTCATTTATCTACTCCTACGGTCATTTTTTCTTGAAAGTTAGGGATTGACACGATCGCAACTCAACTACAGCAACTATAGATAGTCTGTATTCTCACTTAATTGTATATATACCAAGTTATGCAGTTAGCCGAATAAGTCGAAAAGCGATAGAGCTTACGGTTAAAAGTGTATAAACATAAAATTGGCGCGATGTCTCTACTAATCCTGATTTTGGGGAAATATGGCGAAAATAGCGATTTTGGGGGGGACTTTTGACCCGGTTCACTGGGGTCACGTGTTGGTAGCCGAGACGGCTGCGAGTCAATTTGCTCTCGATCGAGTCATTTGGGTACCGGATCGCTCTCCTCCTCACAAGTGGCGCCCGGATTTGGCAAGTTTTGAGCAGCGGCGGGAAATGCTTGCTTTGGCGATCGCCGATCGGCCTGACTTCGTAATTTCGCCGCGGTCGGCCAATCCCAGAGGCAGTTGTTTTGCGATCGACACCCTGCTGTATTTGCAAAAATTGTATCCCGGCGATCATCGCTGGTACTGGATTATTGGTAGTGACGCACTCCTTACTCTTCCCAAATGGCACCGGTGCGCCGAAATTGCCCGGTTGTGCGACTGGTTGGTGGCCCCACGTCCGAGTCACGGAGATCGAGAGACAGCAGAAAGCAAGGAGAGTGGGGGACTGTCCGAGTGGGGAGATTATCCGGGTGGAAAACCCCTCGATTCCGGGGGGGACAGGATGCAGGTTCAGGCAAATGCTGTGGGCCGACGAGTTGCCGAACAAATGGCTCTTGTGGACGTGGAAATTCGCTGGGAAGTGCTGTCCATGCGTGCGATCGAGATTTCGTCGAGCCACATCCGCCGCTGCTGCGCCGAAAAAATCGACCTCCGCTACTTAGTCCCGGAAGTTGTCGGGACTTATATTGCAGCCCATCAGCTTTACCAGTAACCAGCGGCAGAAAGCCTAATGCCTTATGCCTTGCAATTTCAGCCTTCTAGAAAAGTTCAAGCTTTTTTGATAAACACAAAAAGTTAGAAAGGATCGAGCTTTGCGATATGATCTGGTGTCATCTCAAAGGTGGGCGGAAACCCCGTCGTTTTAAGACCGCTTTATATTAAACTATAGTTTGGTCAATGACCCACCCGCGACGATGGATTCAGACAGCCTAACGAGCGAAGTCCAGTACAACTGGCGGCGCAGACAAATCGGTAGACCGGGAAAAGAGGATAGGGCAATGGTAAACATCCCTGGAATCAAAACAACAGATAAGAATTCCTTTTAGGTATTCGACGCATAAAAACCGCTGGGCTAGCGGGGTTAGTCTGTGGAGCGAACATAAGACCAGAAAACTCCTTGTGGGTGGAGGCAGTTGCGATGAAGCAGAAACTCAAATCGTGAGGTTTGGGAATCACCGTGGCTTTAGCCCGGTGAGAATGTCAAAAGTCAATTCTTAAATTTTGGAAAAATTTAAGCCTGAGCTAGGGGCTGCCATCGTTAGGAGGTACAAGGTGATTAGAGTCGCGATCAATGGTTTTGGACGTATCGGGCGCAGTTTTGCGCGCTGCTGGCTGGGCAGAGAAAACAGCCAGCTAGAGTTGGTAGCTATTAATGACACTTCCGATCCCAGAAGTAATGCTCACTTGCTCAGATACGATTCCATGATGGGAACGTTGAAGAATGTGGACATCAGTGCGGATGAAAATTCCATTACCCTAAATGGGAAGACAGTTAAATGCGTGAGCGATCGCAACCCGCTAAACTTGCCTTGGAAAGATTGGGGTATTGATCTGATTATTGAATCGACCGGTGTCTTCGTTGACCAAGCTGGTGCATCGAAGCATATCACTGCCGGCGCTAAAAAAGTGCTAATTACCGCTCCCGGCAAGGGTTCTGAAGTTGGCACTTATGTGATGGGAGTCAACCACCACAACTACAAGCACAGTGACTACACAGTCATCAGCAATGCTAGCTGTACTACCAACTGTCTGGCTCCTGTACTGAAAGTGCTGCACGAAAATTTTGGCATCGTCAAAGGCATGATGACCACTACCCACAGCTATACTGGGGACCAGCGCTTGCTGGATGCCAGCCACCGCGATTTGCGGCGGGCCCGGGCGGCAGCAATGAATATTGTGCCGACTTCTACCGGAGCAGCACAAGCTGTGGCTTTGGTGATTCCAGAATTGAAGGGCAAGTTAAACGGTATTGCCATGCGCGTGCCGACTCCTAATGTGTCGGTAGTTGATTTTGTGGCTCAGGTAGAGAAAAAGACTTTTACCGAGCAAGTAAATCAAGTGTTCAAAGAAGCTGCCGAAGGCTCCATGAAAGGGATTTTGGAGTACAACGATTTGCCTTTAGTTTCATGCGACTATCGCGGAAGTGATGCTTCTTCGATTCTGGATTCCAGCTTAACGCTGGTGATGGATGGCGACATGGTGAAGGTTTTGGCTTGGTACGACAATGAGTGGGGCTACAGTCAGCGGGTGGTTGACTTGGCTGAATTGGTCGCCGAACGTTGGGAAGGTTAGATCCCTGACTTCTTTCCGGCAGTCCAGCCGTCCGGCAGGGAATTCATTCCCTGGCGGACTAGGGAGTGGCCGACAGTCAGCTTAAGTAAAATCCAAAATATGTAAGTTGGGTTGAACGATAGCAAACCCAACCTACTTCTTAGTCTGCGGAGGCAGATTTTGTTTGTGTAGGATCGGTTTCAACCGCCGAATCATCAAAGTAAATAGTTTATATGAAAAAAGCACTGATTTGTGGTATCTCAGGTCAGGACGGAGCTTATTTAGCTAAACTGTTGCTCGATCGAGGTTATGAAGTTTGTGGCACCTCCAGGGACGCCCAAATGTCTAGTTTCGGGAACCTGGCCCGTTTGGGCATCCGAGACAGAGTAAAACTAGAATCCATGTCTCTCAACGATTTTCGCAGCGTCTTGCAAGTGCTTGCCAAAATAGAGCCAGATGAGGTGTACAATCTAGCAGGTCAAAGTTCCGTCGGTCTGTCTTTTGAACAGCCCGTAGAAACCCTCGAAAGCATTGCCACAGGCACATTGAATCTCTTAGAAGCAATTCGGTTTACAGGCGGCAAAATCAAACTTTACAACGCCAGTTCCAGCGAATGTTTTGGGGATACCGGAGGCAATCCAGCCGATGAAAATACGCCTTTTCGCCCCAGAAGTCCTTACGCGGTGGCGAAAGCAACGGCATTTTGGGAAGTAGCGAATTATCGGGAAGCGTACAATTTGTTCGCGTGTTCTGGTATTCTGTTCAATCACGAGTCGCCGCTGCGGCCGGAGAGGTTCGTCACCCAAAAAATTGTATCTGTTGTCTGCCGAATTGCTGCGGGTAGTTCGGAAAAACTGCATTTGGGAAATATTTCAGTGCAGCGGGACTGGGGTTGGGCGCCGGAATATGTGGAGGCGATGTATTTGATGTTGCAGCAGGAAGAACCGGACGATTATGTAATTGCGACGGGTGTAAGTTATCCTTTGGAGGAGTTTGTGCAGACAGCGTTTGTTGCTGCGGGTTTGGATTGGCAGGAACATTTAGTAACCGATGCGAGTCTCTACAGACCGACGGAGATTGCTGTAGGGAGGGGAAATCCGGGTAAGGCGAAGCAAAAGTTGGGCTGGGAGGCGAAGTATAAGATGCCGGATGTGGTGCGGATGATGGTGGAAGCGAGGATGGGTAAGGTTTGAAGAGTGTTTCAGAAAAGATAGCTCTTTGTTTGGAATAAATACCTGTTCTGAATTATCAGCGGTTGTGTACCATTTTCAAGATGTAAAAAAATGCAAGTAGTTATACTAGCCGGCGGTTTGGGTACTCGTCTCCGAGAAGAAACTGAATTTCGTCCTAAGCCGCTAGTAGATGTGGGCGGATATCCGATTCTCTGGCATATTATGAAAACCTATGCCCATTACGGTTTTCGCGAGTTTATTGTGTGTTTGGGCTATCGGGGCAACATGATTAAGGAATATTTCCTGAATTATGAAGCGATGAATAATGATTTTACTATTTGCCTGGGCCGCCAAAATCAGATTACCTATCACGAGGAGCACCGCGAGCAAGATTTTAAGGTGACACTGGCTGAAACGGGCCCGGACACCATGACTGGAGGGCGGGTGAAACGTGTGGAGAAATACATTACTGATGATACCTTTATGGTGACATACGGTGATGGAGTTGCTGATATCGATATTGGAGCTTTGATGGATTTTCATAAGGCTCATGGTAAGCTGGCAACGGTTAGTACAGTTCGTCCGATATCCCGATATGGTATTTTAGATGTGGACAGCCAAGGAAAAGTTCTCGAATTTACGGAAAAACCTCAAATAGATGGCTGGGCTAGTGCGGGATTTTTGGTACTTCACCGCAGCATATTTGAGGCTCTGAGCGGGGATGATTGTTTTTTTGAGCGAGAGCCACTAGAGCAGTTAGCGGCCCAGGGACAATTGATGGCGTACCGCCACGAAGGTTTCTTTTTTGCGATGGATACTTACCGCGAGTATAAATATTTGAACGAACTTTGGGATAATGGAGAGGCTCCTTGGAGGGTGTGGGAATGAGTGAATTTTGGCGCGATCGATCGGTATTGGTGACAGGCTGCACTGGCCTTTTGGGTAACTGGTTAGTAGCTGAGTTGCTGGAAAGAGGAGCCTTGGTAACGGGATTAGTCCGTGACTTGGTGCCCCAATCCCGACTTTATGCTGGAGAGTGGTATCGGCAAATTAATATCGTTCGCGGTTGTGTGGAAGATTTGTCAACGGTAGAACGAGCGATTAATGAGTATGAAGTAGATACGGTGTTTCACTTAGCAGCTCAGACAATTGTGGGAGTTGCAAATAGAGAACCACTCGCAACTTTTGAAACGAATATTAAAGGCACTTGGAATATTCTAGAAGCTTGTCGCCGGGTTGGAGGTGTGAGTCGAATTGTCATAGCATCCAGCGATAAAGCCTATGGAGACCAGCTAGTGTTGCCTTACAGTGAAACAACTCCGCTGCAAGGAGAACACCCTTACGATGTTTCTAAAAGCTGTGCTGATTTAATCAGTCGCGCTTATTATGTTACCTATGGTTTGCCGGTTTGCGTTACTCGCTGTGGGAACTTTTATGGCGGCGGAGACTTGAATTTTAATCGCATCGTTCCGTCTACTATTCGATCGGCCTTACGAGAAAAGCCGGTAGTCATCCGCAGTGATGGCACTTTTATTCGGGACTATTTCTATGCGAAAGATGGGGTTTTAGCTTATCTGCATTTGGCTGAACAAATGGACAGGAAAGAAGTTTTGGGAGAGGCGTTTAATTTCAGCAATGAGCTGCAAATTTCGGTGCGGGGCATGGTAGATAATGTTTTGAAATTGATGGACAAGACTCATTTAGAGCCTGTCGTATTGAATCGGGCCAAAAATGAAATCAAACATCAGTATCTCTCGGCCGATAAGGCTAGAAAAATGCTTGGTTGGGAATCTAAGTATCCTCTAGAAGAAGGGTTGAAAGAAACAATTGAATGGTATAAAAACTTTTTGATGGAGGAAAACACCTGTGTGATCAGCGTGTGAGGGAAGATTTCTGTGACTGGGGTTTTAATTTTCTTTCTCTTATTGGATAGTCAAGGGGGCTAATTCGGTGCCATCTAAATGTCGTTTTTGCAGTCACCCATTGGAGCATACTTTTGTAAATCTGGGGATGTCGCCGCTGGCGAATGCTTTTCTATCTCAAGAGCATCTGAATTGTGCAGAGAAATTCTATCCACTTCATACTTATGTCTGTGCTAATTGTTTTTTAGTGCAGTTAGAAGAGTTTGAATCCCCGGATAGCATCTTCAGCGACTATGCTTATTTTTCTTCCTATTCAGACTCTTGGCTGCGTCATGCTCAGAAATACACAGAGTTGATGGTGCAGAGGTTTGGATTTGACGAAACCAGTCAGGTAATTGAACTTGCTAGCAATGATGGCTACTTACTCCAGTATTTTCAGCAGAAAGGAATTCCCGTATTGGGGATTGAACCTGCTGCAAATGTAGCTAAGGTGGCTGAGGAAAAAGGGATTCCAACTTTAGTAAAGTTTTTTGGCGTGGAAACGGCTAAAGAGTTGGTTTCACAAGGTAAACAGGCAGATTTGTTGCTGGGAAATAATGTGTTGGCTCATGTGCCTGACTTGAATGATTTTGTGGCGGGGATGAAAATTCTCCTGAAACCAAACGGCGTCTTGACAATGGAGTTTCCTCATGTATTGCAACTAATTCAAGACAATCTGTTTGACACGATTTACCACGAGCATTTCTCTTATTTTTCGCTGTTGACGGTTGAGAAAGTTTTTGCTAGTCACGGTTTAACTTTGTTTGATGTGGAGGAATTACCGACGCATGGCGGTTCTTTGCGGATTTACGGGAGCCATGAGGATTGTGATAGTCTAGCAGTTGGCGATCGCATTTCCCAACTCAAAGCTAAGGAAGTGCAAGCAGGACTAAATCAGATTGAAATTTATGTAGGATTTTGCGAACAGGTTAAATCTACTAAACGTCAAATGCTAAGCTTCCTAATTGATGCCAAAAATCAGGGCAAATCAATTGCAGGTTACGGGGCGCCGGCTAAGGCGAATACGCTGCTGAACTATTGCGGTATCCGCACGGATTTGATTGATTATACGGTGGATTTAAGCCCGCACAAGCAGGGTTTGTTTTTGCCGGGAACTCAGATTCCGATATATCATCCAGACAAAATTCGGGAGACTAAACCGGATTATTTGGCGATATTGCCTTGGAACATTAAAGATGAGATAGTAAGTCAGATGAATTATATCCGCGAGTGGGGAGGTAAGTTTGTGGTGCTGATTCCTCAAGTGGAGGTAATCTCGTGAAGTTTACTGAAACCAAGCTTAAGGGAGCTTATGTTATTGAGGTAGAACCCATAGCAGATGAGAGAGGATTTTTTGCCCGCAGTTGGTGTCAACAGGAGTTTGCAGAACATGGTTTGAATCCTAATCTAGTGCAGTGCAATATTTCTTTTAACATTAAGAAAGGTACTTTGCGGGGAATGCACTACCAGGCTAAGCCTAACGAGGAAGCGAAGTTGGTTAGGTGTATTAAAGGCGGAATTTATGATGTAATTATAGATTTGCGCCCCGATTCTCCTACTTTTAAAGAGTGGTTTGCAGTAGAGCTAAACTCTGAAAATCGCAAGATGATATATATACCTGAAGGTATGGCTCACGGCTGTCAAACTTTGGCAGATAATACGGAAGTTTTTTACCAGATGTCGGAATTTTATTATTCTGAATTAGCCAGGGGAGTGCGGTGGGATGATTCGACTTTTAGTATTGATTGGCCAGAGATATCTCAGCGCGTCATTTCGGAAAAAGATCGTAATTTCCCCGATTTTGTGCTATGAAAAAAGTGCTGGTTACGGGTGCGGGAGGTTTTGTTGGCAGACACTCGCTCAAGACGCTGGTGGAACGAGGGTTTGAGGTTCATGCTGTCGCTTCTAAGACTTCGCCGGCTGTCAATTCGGATTGTACTTGGCATCTAGCAAATTTGTTAGACCATACATCCATTAAGGAGTTAGTTGGTCAAGTAAAACCTACACATTTGCTGCATTTTGCCTGGTGTTATACAGTACCTGGACAATACTGGAAGTCACAAGATAATTTCTTGTGGGTGCAGGCAAGTTTGGAATTGTTGAGGCAATTTCGAGAGCAAGGGGGCGATCGAGTAGTGATGGGTGGAACCTGCGCGGAGTATGATTGGAAGTATGGTTATTGCTCGGAATGTGTAACGCCGAGAAATCCAGATACTCCCTACGGTATTTGTAAAAATGCTTTGCAGGAGATGGTAAATTGCTATTCGGAGACGACAAGTCTCAGCAGTGCTTGGGGGCGTATTTTCTTTCCCTACGGTGCTTACGAATACCCCAATCGGCTGGTTTCTTCAGTGATTCTTTCTCTCTTAAAGGGAGAGCCTGCTCGCTGCTCTCACGGTAATCAAATCCGGGATTTTCTGTATGTACAGGATGTGGCTGATGCTTTTGTGGCTCTTTTGGAGAGTGAGGTGACAGGAGCGGTTAATATTGGATCGGGACAGCCGATCGCAATTAAAGATGTTGTTTACACAATAGCCGATCTAATAGGGCGATCGGATTTAGTGCAGTTAGGTGCTATTGCGTCTGCTCCGAAAGAAGCACCTTTGTTAGTGGCGGATGTGACCCGTTTATCTAATGAGGTGGGTTGGCTATCAAAGTTTAATTTGGAAATCGGATTAAGGCAAGCTATAATCTGGTGGGAAAAGCAGCTTTTGTCCTCAAAAACTGGTGTCTAAGATTCGTTACCTAAATCTAATTATAACTAGGAAAAATCATGAAATTAACGTTAGATACAGATGCCCAAAAATTAATTCAAGAAATAGACGGTGAGTGTCAAACTATCCCGCTCTATTCTAAGGAAGCTTTTGAACTCATTTCTCACTACTGGGTGAAATTAGGCTGGAATCAAAAATATACCTACAATTTCAGTTGGCTGGGACGGCCAATCATTCAACTCCCTGAAGACATGATTCGGATTCAGGAAGTTATCTATCAGGCTAAACCCGATGTAATTATTGAAACCGGGGTGGCTCACGGAGGCTCGCTGATTTATTATGCTAGCCTGTTTAAAGCAATGGGCAAGGGTAGGGTTGTAGGAATTGATATTGAAATTCGCCCCCACAACCGCAAGGCTATAGAGGAACACGAACTGTCATCGTTCATTACTTTAGTGGAAGGCAGTTCTACAGATACCACTATTGTAGAGCAAGTTAAAAAACTGGTTAATCCAGGGGAGACTGTCTTGGTGAGTCTTGACTCCTGTCACACAAAACAGCACGTTGCTGACGAGTTAGAGGCTTATTGCAGTTTGGTGACACCAGGCTCCTATATAATTGCCACCGATGGGATTATGAAGGATTTGGATGATGTGCCGCGCGGGAATCCTGAGTGGAAGTGGGATCATCCTACTGCGGCGGCTGCTGAGTTTGCAGAAAAGCATCCAGAGTTTGTGTTGGAGCAACCTAAATGGCCGTTTAGCGAGAGCGATTTGACGGAGAATGTGACTCACTGGCCAGGGGCTTGGTTAAAGCGAAAATAACAAAATTAGACTCGTTTTGGCAAGTTTTGTAAGATTTGCATGAGTTCGTTGTAAATCACTTGCCAATCACAATCATAATTGCGAGTCATTGCATCAGCGTTATTCTCATCCTCAGTGATATATTCTTTAGATATCAACACTGGCGGTACAGCATTTTCTCGATAAACAGGTGAAAATGAGTCCTCAACCGCATCATAGTAAGCCTTATTTCCATGACCTACCCCAGGCTTGCTTGCTATCCAGGTTACAAAAGTCATTCCTGTTCCAAATGGTACGGCATAAAGGTCGATTGCTTCAGCCCAGACAATGGTTTCATAAATGGGATGACCAATGGTGCTGTAAGTTGTAATTTCAGGCGGAAGGAGATTGAGAATAGGTTGTAAACAATCTTGATCTAATGCCTCGATCTGGGTCTCATTTGAGGCATTCTCTTTATCTCTTTCAGGTACCGACCAACCATCAAATACAACAGCTAAGTTAGGAAAATTTGTATGCAGGCTTTTAATAATGTTGGCTGTACCTTCTATTTGAGAGAACCAAGTTCTTTTATAGTTCCGAAGTGTAATCCACAGTAAAGGAAAGTGATTCTTAGCCCTTTCTACTTTTTCTAAAAAATCTTGAGAACATTTTTCAACAGAACTCTGATATATCTTCTTGGCTAGTTCTTCTTCTATAAAGGTGTCTGTGAGTCGGACTGCGAATAAATTATTTTCTATAATATTTTTGAAAATAACCTCTGTACAGCAGCTATCTAGGCGGATGATTTGATCGGACGGTATGCTTGGGAAAATGTCGTCAACCATAATATACTCATGGGAACCAACCAAGAATTTATCAATATTATTGAGGGTTCCATTTTTATCATAATAGTAAATTCCTGAGCATTCATTCCAGACATAATGTCCTACATTATAAGCTATACCTAAAACAGCACAAACAACTTTTTTTTCTTGATAGAGATAGGAGTTAAATTGTTGCCAATTACTCAAAACATAACTTTTGAATAAATTAATTACGCCCGTAAAATTTCCATCCGGAAAGTTGTCCAAAACAATCATCAGTTCTTGGTTAGGCAAATAAATACACTGCTTACTTCCCATCCAATCACCATACATTAAATAAAAGACTTCCTTACCAACAAAACGATATAATATAAATGGATAAACATAAAATGACTGGTTTGATCGCAGAATTTTACCCGTGAAAGGGCAGACTGAATAAACAAAACCCGTTTCTACTATGCTTTGCTGTAGATTAATAGCTTTGTCCCACTGAAAATACCGAGACATTTTGGGATGTCTTTTTACCTTTCTTGAAAGCTGAAATCCTTGGTGGTCATCAAAACTATTGATATAGATTTCCTCCAAAGCAATATTTTCTTGCTTTATCAAGCCTAAATTCTCGATGGATAAACCTAGATTTTGCAAAAGCGAGCGATCTGAATCATTTAAATTCCAAAGATTAACAACTGTATATTGACTACTATTGACAAAATATTCGTATGCTGAATTTTGACTAATTTCAGATGGGTAATACAGATTCACTGTATCAAGTGGTCTTAATTCATTTAGTCCCTCCCATATTAAATCGTATGTTTTTTGATCGTTACTTAATAAAATCTTGGGAATATTTTGGAAACAAGCTAGGGCCTCATCCATTCGGTTGGCTTCTGCCAAATAAAGGCCTAGTTGATGATAAATACTGATTGCTTCCTCATGTTTTCCCTGTGTTGTCAAAGCTTCTACTAAACCATTGTAGAAGGGGTGATGATTGGGATACAATTCAATGGCACGACGATAACAATTAACAGCTTCTTCTAAACCAACGGTCATGTAGGAACGTTTCAACAACGTCTGAAATTCTGCCAAACCCTCCCGCCAAACTTTTATCCCCAGTTCCCGACTGTGACCCGGAGTTTGTAGCCAATTAATGCAACCTTGTTTTTCCACTTCCGAAAGAGAACGTCTCAGATAAACTCTATACCATTCGACCGTATAAGTAGCATCATCTAATTGGGAGGTAGCCTGCAAAAAGGTCTGGTCATTGAGAAAACATACGGCCGGTAATTCTGGGTCAAATACTTGGTAGTCTTTATGGGTAACTTCAGCCAAGTTATATTCGGAAAAAAAGGTTTCTGGGTTCTCCATTATCCGCTGATAGATAGCTTCCCCTAGCTGGTGGTGACATTCATAGGCTTCGGGGTTCAGTTCTAGGGCGCGACGATATGTGGCGATCGCCTCATCCCACTTTTTTAGTTGTGATAGAAGCTTTCCTAACTGCTGGTAAAGTTTTTCAGTCACCCCACGATAGACAGCGAGCGCGTCCTCTAGTTTGCCTTCTTGTTGCAGTTGGTTGGCCTTTTTGACTTCTATTACAGAAATTTCTGAGTTCATCTTACTTTCCTTTTTTGGGACCTAACGATTTTTAGGAGTTGAATTTTCCAACACAGACTATAAATTTCTCAGAGGAATTATTGAGTATGGTAAGAAAAGTTGATATTTGTTGCCTTTACTTTCCACGAACAATTAAGCTCTGTTCGGGTTCAACGAATTGATAATTTTCAGAGTTTCATTGTAAACAATTCTCCAATCGAAATCATAATTTTGACAGCCTACTGATAAAATATAAGGTGAAGCTTGTTGATCGACGATACACTCAACCGGCACAAAGACCGGGGGTACGACATTTTCGCGACTATAAGTTACTTGTTCTCTCAGATGTTCTGTATTTATTGAACTGTTTGCGTGCATCACACCGGGTTTATTAGCAATCCAGGAAACGGCGGTACTTCCTGATGAAAGTGGTATAACATATAAATCAATAGCATAAGCCCAGACAACTTTCTCATAGCTCATGCTACCAATTGTACTATAAGCCTGAATATCAGGTGGTAAAATTTCTAAAATTTCTTGCTCTGTGGCTTTATCCTTAGCAATCATTAATTCTCCACGCTCATCCTCTCTTTCTATCCGAGACCAACCATCAAAGACAACTCCTAGACGCGGAAAATCCACCGCAAGATTTTTGATAATATTAACGATTCCTTCTACTTGAGAAACCCAAGATTTGTCATGGCTGCGAAGACCAAACCACAGCAAAGGAAAGTGTTGATTTTTTGCCCGATCTACCTCAGCTAAGAATTGTGGAGAACACCTTTTTAATGAACCATCATACATCCTAGTTGCCAATTCTTCTCTAACAAAAACATTGGTCACTCTAACAGCTAAATAATTATTTTCAATAATAGCCTTAAACATACTTTTTTTATCCGTAATTCTGATTGTTTTGTCAGCAATTTCGGGGAAAGCATCAGCGACATTAAAATACTCATTTGGTTCGATTAAAATTTTATCGAGTTTATCCAAAAGACCATTATCCGACAAAAATTGAAGTCCAGTTACTTCATTCCAAAAATAGTGTCCTATGTTCGTCAGTAAGCCTAAAATTGCCACTACGCCTTTTTTCTGGGGTTTTGAGATATATTTGATGCTGTGTTGCCAACAACTAACCATAGAGCCTTTTAATCGGTTAATAATTGCTTGTTCAGAACCTTGGAGAAATGGATTGAGGTGAATAATTAGCTCTAAACGGGGAAAATAAATAAACATCTTTGGTCCCCAAAAGTGTCCCACGATTAAATAATAAATTTCAGTTCCAACAAACCGATAACTCATCATGGGTAGCCATGCTACATCGTAAAAGGATTGTTCTGACCTAATAACCTGACCACTCACCGGACAAACTGAATAAATATAGCCTGTTTCCACGATACTTTGTTGATAAATATTCGGTGGATTCAAATGGGATTGATATATAAATTGATAATTAGTTTGCTTGGGTAATTGTTGAGAAAGCCTAGTATTTCTATCCTCGGAAAAATAATTGATATATATTTCTTCTAAGGTGACATTATCTTTAGCAATTAACTGCAAATTGGCTAGTAAAAATCCCTCTTTTTCTAGGAGAGCTTTGTTCTCTTCGGTTAAACACGAAAGGTTCATAATAGTATATTGACTGGTTTGACCGAAGTAGTGTTCAATAGCTTCAGGTTGAAGGTCAGTGGGATAATAGGAATCTGAGGCTTCCAGGGGAGCCAATTGATTTAATCCTCGCCAAAGTATCTCGTACATCTTTCCTTCCTGAAGGGGTGGATGGGTAGCTTGTTGAAAACAGGCTACTGCTTCAGCCATCTGGCCCGCTTCGGCTAACTTGAGACTTAACTGATGGTAAAGAACGAGGGCTTCCTCATGTTTGCCCTCTTCTGTAAACATTTCTGCTAAGCGATAGTATGATGAATGATGATTGGGATACAATTCAATGGCACGACGATAACAATTAACAGCTTCTTCTAAACCAACGGTCATGTAGGAACGTTTCAACAACGTCTGAAATTCTGCCAAACCCTCCCGCCAAACTTTTATCCCCAGTTCCCGACTATGACCCGGAGTTTGTAGCCAATTAATGCAACCTTGTTTTTCCGCTTCCGAAAGAGAACGTCTCAGATAAACTCTATACCATTCGACCGTATAAGTAGCATCATCTAATTGGGAGGTAGCCTGCAAAAAGGTCTGGTCATTGAGAAAACATACGGCCGGTAATTCTGGGTCAAATACTTGGTAGTCTTTATGGGTAACTTCAGCCAAGTTATATTCGGAAAAAAAGGTTTCTGGGTTCTCCATTACCCGCTGATAGATAGCTTCCCCTAGCTGATGGTGACATTTATATGCTTCAGGATTCAGTTCTAGGGCACGACGATATGTGGCGATCGCGTCATCCCACTTTTCTTGTTTGACGAGAAGTTCCCCTAACTCCTGGTAATATTCCTCACAGGGTGATAGTTCCACTAGGCGACGATAGGCCGCGATCGCGTCCTCTATCTGTTCCTGTCTCACTAAAGCCTGGGCTAACTGTAACAAAACTTCTTGGTTGTCCGGTTCTAACTCTAGCAGTTTTTGGTATTCTGAGATGTTATCGCGATTGTCTTCGATCGCCTGTCGATAACGTTTGATAGCTTCTTCTCGGTCTTCGGTAGGCTCTAAAGTCGAGGCTTTTTCCTTTTCCTGTTCGCTGAGTTGAATCGCTTGACGGTACGCCGCGATCGCCTCTTCCAGTTGTCCCAATTTGGCGAGACACTCTCCTAAGCTGTAGTACGCGGTCTGATTCTGGGGATTATGTTCGATCGCACGACGATAAGCAGCGATCGCTTCCTCTAGTTTTCCCTGTTGTACCAAAGTATTTCCCAACTGCAACCAGAGTTCCCAGTTATCGGGTTGAAGCTGCAAAAGATTTTGATAAGCTTCTACGTTGTCTGGATTGAGTTCTATCATCTGGCGATAGGAGGCGATCGCTTCTGCTAAAGCGGACTGATTTTGCTGTTGCACTGCATTTGCCAACGCAGAATGAATCCAATCAGCATCAGGGTTCAACTCACTTGCACGGCGGTAAGCGCCGATCGCCTCATTCAGTTGACCCAATTTTGCTAAACTATTACCTAGCCCCACATAAGTCCCAAAATGTTCGGGATTGAGTTCAATCGCCTTGCCGAAGGCTGTAGCCGATTCTTCCCACTGTTGTTGTTGAGCGAGGGCATCCCCTAAGTGGTGGTAACTCCAAGAAAAATCCGGTTTGATTTCTATGGCATGGCGGAAGGCCGTGACGGCTTCATCGAACCGACCTAGTTTGGCTAAGGCTTCGCCCATGTGGTGGTATGCCCAGGAATCGTTGCTATTGAGCTCAAGTTTCCGATTGTAAGCAGCGATCGCTTCTTCTAGAGTACCTTCCTCTTGCAGTTGCTTGCCCTTGTGGAATTCGCTCATAGCCGTCTCATCCTTATCTCTGCGATTACTTTTTTTATACAACTATCAAGTTATCAGTTTAAACTCAATGGCGCTACGCTTCGCAGCACAGGCTTGTCTATATTACCTGGTTTTGCCACAGCATCACCACTTAGAGGGGAAATTATGGCTGTTATTGGGGAGCAGAATTAAACGATCGCGCCCGATCGAAAAACCATTTAATTTCCCGTACAAATCTAAAACTCACCGCCTCCTCGCTACTAAAGCAAAGCACGGCCCGTGAGGAGTGTGAGGCTGATCGAAGTTGATGCGGATGTCGGTTAACCCAAAATAGGTCAAACATGACATGATATCTTCACGGCTCATCCAGTTACTAAATCGACTGCTGCCGCCGCAAAAACCAGCAGCTTTTACTTCACCTTTGTATTCCCCATATTCCTGACGGTAAAGCATATGTTTAAAGCCTTGATACTCAGCCGCAGTCTTCTCGGCAAACCTTGGGGAAAGGTAAGGAGTGCTGCGGATTATATTCTCGTCATAGTAGTGAGTCCATATAAAAACTCGGTCTGAAACTTTAGCAATCAAGCCGATCAGCTCCGCAGGGTTTGTCATGTGGTACAGTATGCCGCTGGCGAAGCAAGTATCAAACTTACCTGGATTTGACCGCAGATATTCTACACAATCGCCACAAAGAAAGCGGGCATTGCGAAGTCGTACAACTTCTTTAACAATTAGGCATTTTAGATAAGCGCGAGTGCTGGCCTCAACTGCCGTAATTGATGCTGCTCCGAGTTGCTCTAGCATATAGGTGTGTCCCGCTTCTAGTGGGCCTAGTTCCAGGATTGTTTTGCCTTTAACTCCCCCTAATTGCTCTACAGCCCAACTGACGCGACCATCTTCAAACAGCGTACTTTGTCCTGCATTTAATAATGACAAATCTCCTGGCAACTTAGATGCCCACTCACCTTGAAAAATATCTAGCGCATTTTGTACGCTGGGTACAGATTTGACATAATAATCAATGATTTCCATAAGCTTACTGTTTTAAGTTAATTTTTTGTGTGCCGAGTCCAGTGCTTCACTCTGATGCCGAAGTTGGGCTTTGAGTCAATGGCACGCGGATACAGCCCGATCGACCTTTCTAGTTTACCCGATCGCGCGGGGAATGTCGATCGCTTGAGTGCGATCGGCTGAGTTTATTTTTGGGATAATATTTATGGTAAATTTGGTGGTTTGTGGTTTGGGGGCGATCGGCCATATACAATACCTGATTTTGTGGGAGCATCCTCAGAGGTCTGAAGTCTGGTATCCTTGGGAATGAGGCGGCTTGAGTTTAGTGGGGCGATCGGGCAAAACTTACCTTATGTAGTAAGATGGAATATAAAAGCCCGATCGCCACTCGGGTAAATTATTTTTGATTTTTTGGGCAGATGTGATTAACTCAAGTACAGATAATCTTCTACAATACAAAAAAACCATATAATTATGGAAGCAGAATATCCTACAGCTAATGATTGGTATAAATCTCATCGCCGGGAGTTAAAAATATATCGGGGTGAGTGGATTGCTTATACTAACAAAGGGGTGATTAGTCACGATCGCGATTATCGAAAGATGAAGGATGCGATTCCGACTGATGTGCCTAATTTAAGTTATGTAATCGGTCGTATATATGAAAGCGAGTTTGTTGAACCAGTCAGGTTTTATCCTGTTAGAATGAGGGCATTAAAGGCTCATGATTGGCAGCCAAGATATGAACTGCATCTAACAGCTCAAAACTCCGCAAGAGTCGAAATGCTGGTGGATTCTGGAGCCGAACTCAGCTTAATTACTAAGCAGCTTGGTGAAGATTTGGGTTTGAGTAGAACTGCTAGAGAGATTATCAGTAAAGCTGAGGGAGTTGGCGGCAGTATTGAATATCTGTTACGAGATATTGAAATGGAGTTGGATGGTCATATTTTTACGGCTCCTGTAGCTTGGGCACAAACTGATTTTTGTCAAGAGGTTCTTTTAGGGAGAGAGGTAGTATTTGACTTGTTTGATATAGAATTTAAGCAAGCTGAGGAGACGATTATTTTTAAGCGGCGATCGCAGTGAACTGCCTCGATCGACTTTAATTTAATTTTTTGTGTGCCGAGTCCAGTGCTTCACTCTGATGCAGAAGTTGGGCTTTGAGTCAAGGACACGCGGGTAGAACCCGATCGACCTTTCTAGTTTACCCGATCGCGCGGGGAATGTCGATCGCCTGAGTGCGATCGTCTTCGTGTGTTGATTTTTCGGGTAATATCTATTGTTAAGCTCGATGGCAAGCGGGCTTGCGGGCGACCGGCCATCTATAATACCAGGTGCGTGCGGGAACATCCTCAGAGGGCTGAAGTCTGATATCCTTGGGAAAGCAACGGCTTGAGTTGATTGGGAGTTCATTGGGGGCGATCGGGCAAAACTTACCCTATGTAGTAGAATGGGATACAAAAGCCCGATCGCGACAAAAGTAAATTATGTTTGAGAAAATTTTGTAGCGACAGATATCATTAACCCAACGATAGATGATTTTCTAAAATACAAGAAAGTGATTTAATTATGGAACCAGAGTATCCTACAGCCAATGATTGGTATAAAGCTCATCGACCGGAGTTAAAAAAATATCGGGGTGAGTGGATAGCTTATACTAACAAAGGGGTGATTAGTCACGATCGCGATTATCGAAAGATGAAGGATGCGATTCCGACTGATGTGCCTAATTTAAGTTATGTAATCGGTCGTATATATGAAAGCGAGTTTGTTGAACCAGTCAGGTTTTATCCTGTTAGAATGAGGGCATTAAAGGCTCATGATTGGCAGCCAAGATATGAACTGCATCTAACAGCTCAAAACTCCGCAAGAGTCGAAATGCTGGTGGATTCTGGAGCCGAACTCAGCTTAATTACTAAGCAGCTTGGTGAAGATTTGGGTTTGAGTAGAACTGCTAGAGAGATTATCAGTAAAGCTGAGGGAGTTGGCGGCAGTATTGAATATCTGTTACGAGATATTGAAATGGAGTTGGATGGTCATATTTTTACGGCTCCTGTAGCTTGGGCACAAACTGATTTTTGTCAAGAGGTTCTTTTAGGGAGAGAGGTAGTATTTGACTTGTTTGATATAGAATTTAAGCAAGCTGAGGAGACGATTATTTTTAAGCGGCGATCGCAGTGAACTGCCTCGATCGACTTTAATTTAATTTTTTGTGTGCCGAGTCCAGTGCTTCACTCTGATGCAGAAGTTGGGCTTTGAGTCAAGGACACGCGGGTAGAACCCGATCGACCTTTCTAGTTTACCCGATCGCGCGGGGAATGTCGATCGCCTGAGTGCGATCGTCTTCGTGTGTTGATTTTTCGGGTAATATCTATTGTTAAGCTCGATGGCAAGCGGGCTTGCGGGCGACCGGCCATCTATAATACCAGGTGCGTGCGGGAACATCCTCAGAGGGCTGAAGTCTGATATCCTTGGGAAAGCAACGGCTTGAGTTGATTGGGAGTTCATTGGGGGCGATCGGGCAAAAATTACCCTCCTTTGTGGTAAGCTTCTGAGAAACCATTTTGGGGGTAGGTTGTCTTAGGGCGACTGGAAGTTAAAAGTAGAATATTTATTAGATAGTAATCTCTGGAATCAGAATCATAAGGAGGATCGCTGATGCGTGTAGAAGCTTGTTGTCAAAGAATTTTAAGCTACGTTCTTCCCTTGGTAGACGAAAAGCGAGAAGGCATTTGTATTGATGTTGGCGTAGGAACATTTGCATTTTATTGCGAGATGTTTTCCATGCTGGGATTTAAAACTATCGCCGTTGAACCCCTCCCTGTGGAAGGAGTGCGGGTTTTGTGTCAATATGACAGCATCACTTTGATAGAAGCTTGCCTATCAGATGTCAACGGCACTCAAACTATTCATTTAGGAAATGTGGCTGCTGGACTGGATAGTAATTATGCTTCTCTTGAACCGGACTGGTTTGGTGTTGCTACAGAGACACGAGAAGTACAATCATTGACCTTATCTAAATTACTGTTAAACATAAATGCTCAAAAAGTAACTTGTTTAAAGCTAGACATAGAAGGTGCGGAGTCTACGGTTCTTACTCAATTGGGGGAATTACCCAAAGCTTGGCAGCCAAGCGTAGTTATGTTTGAATATGGGGGTGGCGGCTCTCGGGAAAAAGGTCAATATGGTTGGTCTCCCAAGTATGTGAGCGCTACTATGGAGTGTATCAGAGCCTTGAAGGAGTGCGGATATAATTGCAGCATTATGATAGATAATGCCCTAGACACAGAAGCCCGAGTATTTGAATTGCAATCATCTACTTTAGAACCCGATTCAATATTTTATCCGAACGGCGGCTACGGAAACATTATTGCTTTTCGTGATTTTAATATAGCCCAAGATGAAGTTGCAAAAGTTTGCGCTCCCTATCATGAAACAACCCCCCCAAGCGATGGTTCAGGAAACAATAAAAATGTAATAACAATATCGGGAACAGAAGAATTAGAGCTGTCTAAGTTTCAGTTGCACCAGACTAGAGAGGAGTTGGAACAGTGTAAGGCTGTGCTGCAACAGATTCAGGGGGAAGCGCAACAGTACCAAAGTCAACTGCATCAAACTCAGGAAGTATTGGAACAATTCCAAGATCAAATGCAACAAGCTGAGACACTGTTGCAAGAGTATCAAGGTCAACTGCATTCGACGCAGACAGAGTTGGAGCAATCTCAGTCACAACTGCATTCGACGCAGACAGAGTTGGAGCAATCTCAGTCACAACTGCATTCGACGCAGGCAGAGTTGGAGCAATCTCAGTCACAACTGCATTCGACGCAGGCAGAGTTGGAGCAATCTCAGTCACAACTGCATTCGACGCAGGCCGAGTTGGAGCAATCTCAGTCACAACTGCATTCGACGCAGGCCGAGTTGGAGCAATCTCAATCACAACTGCATTCGACGCAGGCCGAGTTGGAGCAAGCTCAGTCACAACTGCATTCGACGCAGGCCGAGTTGGAACAATCTCAGTCACAACTGCGCTCCACTGAGGCAGTATTGGAACAATCTCAGTCACAACTGCGCTCCACTGAGGCAGTATTGGAACAGTCGCAGTCACAACTGCATCAAAATAGAGCAGAGTTAGCACACAAGAATTCTCAACTGCATCAGAGTGAGTGGGAATTAGAGCGAACTCGTTTTCAACTGCATCAAACTCAGGCAGAATTAGAACAGTCTCAGGCAGCATTAGCACAGTGCCACTCCCAATTAGAGCATATTCAGTTGGAAGCCGAGCGATTGATCTCTCAAATGGGACAAGTTCAGGGAGAATTAGAACAGTCGCAGTCTAAACTTCGCAGCAGCAGCATGGAATGGAAGCGATCGCACTCTCAACTTGTCCAGGTTCTAGGAGAATTGGAACAGTCCCAAGCTCAGCAGCGTCAGACAGAAGCAATATTGCAGCAGTCACAGTCTCACAAGCATCAACTTCAAAATGAATTGAAGCGGTTCTACTCTCAACTTGTCCAAGTTCAGGAAGAATCTCAGGATTATCAGTCTCAACTTGTCCAAGTTCAGGAAGAGTCCCAGCATTATCAGTCTCAACTTGTCCAAGTTCAGGAAGAATCTCAGGATTATCAGTCTCAACTTGTCCAAGTTCAGGAAGAGTCCCAGCATTATCAGTCTCAACTCCATCGTAGTCAAGAAGAGTTGGATAGATCGCATTTCCAGCAATATGCGCTTAGCTATCGAGGTGTCGAGAGTCAGATGCCGTACACACTTCTAGTGTGGGATGCCTGGTATGCTTACCAAAGTGGCGATTTGATTAAAATGCAACAGTGTTTGCAGGAGTCTTTGAAGATTACACCTCTGTCACGAACCGAGTCTGTAGTCAACTGGTTAGATAGTTTTGCTAAATTTTCATCAGAAAAGGGACATGGTTTTGATAGCTACGCATTGACCAATTCAGAAGAGTGGAAACGACTGATGCAACAGAGAGTTACTGTAAGTAAGCGCTGAGGAATGTTGTGATTAGGTAACTTCCTGATGACTACTTTTTTTTCAGTGTGTTAGGCTATAGTGGTCGCTGAGACAGCGATAACTATAACACAAAATAAAAGTTAACTAACAAATCCAAGGATTAGTGCAAAAGGGGGTTCTTGCTTTGGTTGAAATCATTTCAGTTCACTTGCCCAAAACAGCAGGCTCAACGTTCCGTCAAATCTTAATACAGGTTTATGGCTCCGAACAAGTTTTTTGTGACTATTTTTTAGATGGATTCACGGAAAAATTTGAGTCCCGGCCAGTTACCCATGCTCTGGAGTTGATTTCACCTCAGCATCGAGTGATTCACGGTCATTTTCCTGCGAGTAAGTACAAGGAATATTTTCCCGAGGCAAAATGGATAATTTGGTTAAGAAATCCTCTAGGGAGATTAATTTCATATTATTGGTTTCAGAAAGGAATAGCACCCACGGATGATTCATCCCTAGTACGCCACATACAAGAAACTCAAATGAATATATTTGAGTTTGCAGAGTTGCCTGCCATAAAATATTGGAGTGCGCCCTCAATAATTAGTGGGATGAAACTCAGCGATTTTTACTTTGTAGGGATACAAGATTTTTTTAAAGAGGACATGGAAGACCTCAAAAAAAAGCTAGGATGGTCTCAAATGGAAGTGCCTGTTTTGAATGAGAATCCATATCCAAAATATCAAAATCATTTGCAAGAAATGTTGGATGACAGTAAGTTGATGAACAACCTCGAACATATTTTAAGTGCGGACATGGAACTGTATCAAGAAGCTCTGAATCTAAGAGAGAAGCGGAGAGGAGAGTCCAAAGCCGCCAGCGTGAATCAACATAAACTAGAATTGTCGAAGAAAGAATCTTCGTTAGAGCAAATTCAGA